>NZ_JALQEK010000030.1:0-173411 GCF_023630765.1 Caballeronia sp. ATUFL_F2_KS9A
CGAGCGGCGTGTTATGCGGGGGGGGGGCCGGGCCAGAAATAGCGATTATATTGCGGGCCCGCCGGGGCACCCGGGGGGGGGGGGGGGGGGGGCCGGCCCCCCCCCCCCCCCCCCCGCCTCCCGACGCTTCGCTTCACTTCCTGCTGCCGGTCTCCCGCGCCGCTTGTCCGGCGTACCCCGTGTTTCGTGCGCGCGCATCGGCGAAAACATCGGCCAGACGCTCGCGCAGCGCGTCGGCGTCGCGGCGCAACGGCGCGTTCGCCGACGCATCGATCAACGCATCGATACGCCGTTGCCAGTACGCCTGCTGCATGACGGCATGCCGCATCGGCTCCCCGCGTGCTTTCGCCGCCACGCGCTCAAGCTCCGCGATCATCCGGCCGATGTGCGCGAGTTCCTCCTGCGCGAGCTGATCGACGCTCACAGGCTCCTCCTCGTTCCGCGTCTGTCATGGAGCGCGGTTCCATGAATGCTAAACGTCGCAACCGAAGGCTTTATTCCAGCGGCGCAAGGAAACGAAGCGATTCCGCACCCTGGCCCGCGCTTTGCGCTGTTTGCAATGTCTCGACGGCTATGTGCGCTAACGACCGGTCGCGCGTGCGCGGCTCCGGCCTAATGTGGAAGCAGCAGACAGTGTTCGCGCGCACGGGCCGCCCGTTCGAACGAGCCTGCCCTGTCGGGGAAGGTCCTAGAAAAAGGATTGCCATGACCACGCACAAGAAAAACCAGACGGCGATGCGCCGCGAAGCGTTCCGTTGCACTGGCGCACAACTCGACGCCATCCTGCGATTCGGCGAGGAACGCAAGCTGGAGAATCAGCCGTTGCATATCGTCGTCGCTGAATACTGGCGCTATCAGGCGCACGCGAAAGCCGCCTGATCGTTCGTACTTCTCGCCGGTTTCGAAGCATCGCCCGTGCGGGCCGCGCGGCGCTATGTACACGCTATTGTCCCGACAGCACCCGCTGCTTCAGCACCCAGATTGCCGTGGGCACTGCGTAGTAAGCGCTGACATTGCCCGTGACGAGCTTGCCCGTCAGTTGAATGCGTGTGTTCTCCGTGGGCGTCGCATCGATGATCTGCACCGCCGACACATTCGTCTGCTGGCGACCGCCTTGTCCTGTGCTCGCGCTCATCACGCACACCGGACGCGACAGCGATAGCACCCACGCGGGCTTGGGGGACGCATCGCCTTCGCGTGCGGCCTGGCGCGTCGCCGTGCCTTCGAGCGTGACGACATCGCCATCGTTATAGCAAGGCGCCGCCGCTGCGGAGCCTGCCATCAGCACGAGCACCCAAGCACAGGCTTTCGCAATCATTCGAACCTCGCGAAGAGCGCGTCGCGTGACGCGCGGATCCGGGAAAGAAGCTCAGTTACTTTAGGTGATCGGCGTTGGGGTCGCAACCTGCGGACGAATGGTCATCCTCGGCGCTCCTTTCAAAACCTTCATTCGGGAACGCGTGTTGCTGCACTTCATCTGACGAATCGAAAGAGCGCGGATCATGACTGCGAAAGGCCGCGCATGAAGACATTGCCGGTCCGCGACTCATTCGGACTGACAGAGGGGGCGACGATGAATCAGGTCATAGTTGGTGTGTTCGGATCCTATCGGGACGGACACGACGCGCTTCGCGCATTGCAGCTCGCGGGTTTGCGACGCGACGACGCGCATCTTTATCGGGCAGGACGTGGCGAGAGCGATATCGATGCTCTGCTGCCGCCCGCGCACGACGAGGACGATGCGGAGTACGTCGCTCATGGCGAGCATCAAGGCGTGATCTGCGCGCGCAATCGGTTCGTGCCGCACGAGCCGGTCTCGCCGCGCCCGCCCGCGTCTCATGCCGCCGACGACGCCACGCCACAGCGCACGCTGCTCGTCATCCGCATCAACGATGACATCAAGCCGGGCGCGATCGGCGAAATGCTGCACGAGCACGGCGCGATCGCGGTCAAGGACGCGAGCGGCCACTGGCGCTTCTCGCCGTTCAGGAATCCGGCGGGCGTCTGAGCGCAGCGTTTTCAGTGCATGCCCGGATGAGGCTTGCGAACGACGGACGGCGCTTCGGACTCGGCGCGCTCATCGTCTTCCGATGGGTCGTCGGACGAAGGCTCGTTGGCGAGATCGCGCGCTTCCTGCGCCGCCGCCGCCGCACGCAACGTCCGACAGCGCGCCGAGTGGCGGAACGTCGCGAGCATGCGAACGACTTCGCGTGTTCTCGTTCTCATTGTTGCCTCCTTCGAAGCAGTTGAGAAACTACTTTAAGTGTAGGCGGCAAATGCTCAGGCGCAAGGCGTTCCATCGAAATAATGTGCGCCGGCGCATGCGCGTTGCATGCGTTTCGGACGCGCATGAAAAAGCCGGACGGATGCTTGGGCACACGTCCGGCTCTTTTCTCACTTTCACGTCACGTTTTACTGCTGCTGCGGATACTGCCTTGCTTCTACTGCTTCTACTGCTTCACTGCTGAAACACCCGTACCTGCTCCGGGGCCGCACGAGCGATCGGGAACGTATCGGCGGCGCTGTAACTGTTACTCATCGACATGAATGCGATAAGGCTCATCGACATCATGGCGGCCGCAAGGATGATGCGCTTCTTTTGCATGGCTGCTATTCGTTCTCTCGTTTGGCGTGCAACGAATAGTAGAGCGTCGAAGATAGGAAAGCGCTAATCCGCGTCTTAATTCAAGGCACAAAAAACTAGGAGCGAAAAGCACGACCGCCAGCAATCGGCATGAGCGCAGCATGCGATTGTTCGAACCGTCTAGTACATATGCCGCATCGTGCCCTGTGCGCAACACGGCGGAAAAGAACTTTACTGTTGCCTTGCCAGCGTCCTGCGATGCCGGGAGAATTGAAGCAACGGCCTAAAAACCGTTCCTTCACTACCACGAGAGTTCGATGGCAACCTTAGAGGGCAAGGCGCAATACCGCATTGATACCGATAACACGGCAGCCGGTATCGCCATCATGATCCTGACGACCGCGACCTTCGCGGCAAGCGATTCCACCGTCAAGCTGATCGGCACCGCCGTCCCTCTGCTGGCTTTGCTCTGGGTTCGCTATCTTTTCCAGATGATCGTCATGGGCGCGTGGCAGATACGCCGCCGCGCGTTCGGCCTCTTTCGCACGGGCAGCGTCAAGTTGCAGATCGTGCGCGCGGTGCTGCTGCTGACCAATTCCGCGTGCACGTTCGCAGGGCTGCGGCATCTTCCTTTGCCCGTTAGCACGTCCCTCGCGATGCTCGCGCCACTCATCTCCACACTGCTCGCCGCGCTCGTGCTGAAAGACGACGTGCCGCGCAGCAAGTGGACGCTGGTCGCGATCGGTTTCGTCGGCATGCTCCTAGTCGTGCGGCCGGGCGGCAGCTCGTTTAGCTGGACGGTGATCTATCCGATAGGCGCGGCGACGACGTTCGCGTGTTTCCAGGTGGTGTCGAGCCATCTTTCGCGCGTCGACGACGCGATCACGACCAACTTCCTCACGGCGCTCGTCGCGACGCTCATGCTGTGCGTGCTCGTGTGGATGGATCAAGCCGAAATGCTGCCCGCGCTCGCGCAGGTACGATTCGAAAGCTGGCTGCTCGTCGTCTTCATGGCGACGATGGCGACGACCGGCCACGGACTCATGCTTCAGGCGCTAAAGCGCGCGCCGCTCTCCGTGCTGACGCCGCTCGGCTACGGTCAGCTCGCGTTCGCCGCCCTTTTCAGCTGGTTGCTGTTCGGACAAGTGCCCGACTTCTGGATGGCGATCGGCATGTGCGTGATCGCGGCGAGCGGCATCGGCACCGTGCTCCTGCATGGACGCAAGGCGGCGCCGGCCGTATCGGCGGATGTCTGACGATAACGAAACGCTCAGTTGGCGGCGTGCGCGCGCTCGGCCTGGCCCGTGCAGAGCCAATGCGGATCGATGTCCAGCGCCTTCGCGATGCGATTGAATGCCGCGAACGGCGGAACCGTGATGCCGCGGCGCCAGAATTGCACGTCGTGCTCGCTCACGTCGAGCCAGCCAGCGGCTTTTGCGGAACTGATGTTTGCCTTCTGCAAGGCCCGGTCGAGTCGTGCGGCCATGGCGCGCCGCAAGGCGTTGTCTTCGTGACTGCGTTCAAGGTGGCCAAGGGTTTGGGAATGTCGCCCCATTTTCTTCAAGTCTCTCGATTTATATCTTTATGCCGTTCAGCGCCGGCTCATTAGCGCGAGGTGAATCCTACTGATTCACGATGACGCGGCAGTGACAGAAATACCGGAAATCGTCCGTCCTACCGAAAGCCCGTCGCGCATGTTGCAGTGCGAGATTCTTCCAATTAACGCATCAATGCGTCAAGTGGGGAAACAACGCATTCGGGAACTTTTGTCTTAGGGGTTTACGACAGGCCGCGCCTGGACGCCTGCAGCAAGCGTTTAATGAACGCACGTTCGCAGGCCGACTGGTCGGGATTATTTCTTTTCTACCTGCATTCGTGTGATGTGTGATGAGTCCTTAATCGCTCCGCTTATTTACTTTGCGCTCACTGTTATTTTTGAATAAACGGCTGAGTGGTTTAAAGTCAAGCCGGGAAAACGTAATTGACACACCACACGCTTGCCTTAAAATAAGTCGTTCGCTGCATTGCACAAATACATCGGCAATCAATTGGCAATTTCCATATGGAGTCGAGCATGAGCAGTCTTGCGCCCGAAAATGTAATCGCGTCACAAAAGGCGGGGGTCGACACCACGTTCGGTGTCGCCGCACAAGCCGTCGAAGGCTTCGAAAAGCTGATCGATCTGAACGTGCGTACGGTCAGGACGGCGCTCGACGAGCATCAGGCGCTCATCGCCAGAACGCTCTCCGTGCGCGATCCGCAGGCGTTCTTCGCGCTTCAGAACCAGCACCTGCAAGACAGCGCCCAGCGCGTTCAGGCCTATTGGCTCGGCGTCTATGAGATCGCGTCGGGCGTGCGCGGCGGCTATCTGGAAGCCGCGCAGGACCAGATCGCGAAGTCTCAGCGCAATGTGCAGGCGTTCGTCGAGAGTCTCGCGAGTAATGCGCCGGTCGGCAGCGAAGCCGTCGTGACGGCGTGGCGCACGGCGATCGATGCCGCGACGGAATCGGCGAATTCCGCTTACGAAGCGGCGAAGAAGGCCGCGCAGCAAGTGGTGGAGGCCGCGCAAAACGACGCCTCGGTGGCTGGCCAGACGGCCGTGCGCGTGGTGTCGTCGAAGACGGCAAGCGCGAAGAAGTAACTCGCCGGCGATCCAGCAAAAGGCGGACGCGGTCCGCCTTTTTTACGTCTCAACCGCCCAGACTCTTCAGCGGGAGTTCGTGCGACCGGCCGATCCACACCGCCGAGTCGCGATGATCGACGAGCGCGTCGCCCGTATTCGGATGCATGAAGACATCGAGCGCGCCGTGATTCAGCGTGAGCCACGCGAGCATCGGCGCGAGCAGCGCATCGCCGAATCCCAACTGGAACGACCACATCGGATGCGGCCCGACCGGGCGCTCGTGAAAGCGGCCCAGACGCAGCGCGCCATCCTGCAATTCGGTCGCAAACCGCTGCTCGATCACGAGCCGAAGCTGCCACGCGGCGTCGCGGCTCGCGGCATCGAAATAGACATGCGCGTGCCAGTCGGCGATCGTGCGTGTGTCCGTGGCGTTCATCGTTTCGTCCGTGCGCGGCAATATTGAGATGCGTGTCATTTTAGCGAACCGCGTTCAGCAACGTTCGAGCGTCCAGAGCACGGCGCCGTCACCGAACGTTCGATGATGCGTCGCGCGCATGCCGACGCCTGCGCCGAGTTGAGACAACACGAACGCATCGGCGTAGCGCGTGATGCCACCGATCGCATGCGACGACGACAGGCGTTCGAACCACAGCCAGCCCGCATCGCCCGACAGAGATGCGATCTGCGCGCCCGTCAGACGCGCGCGCCGCACGATGATGCCGCCTTGCGGCAAGTCCCCGTCGACGACCCACGTGCGCGCCGATGGCCGCGTCGCGCCGCCGAACGGCATCCACGGCACGACGCCCATCGCGATAAGAAACGCGCGCCGTGTCGTCATCGCCAGATGCCCTGCTTGCCGGGCGACAGAATCCCGTTCGGATCGAGCGACGCCTTGATCGTCTTCGAAAGCCGCATCAGCGCGTGATCGTTGAAATCGTATTGCGCGGCGGCGAGGTCCATGTACGACAGATGCGTGCGATATTGCCCGTAGCCCGCCGCGCCCGCATCGCGGATCAGCGTTTCGACGAGCGCGCCGGCATCGCGCGATTGTTTCGGATCGTCGCGATCGAAAATCGCCGCGAAGATGTGATGCATCGCGCGCTCGCCGGCCGTGAATCCGCCGTAATAATCGAAGCCGAATTGCGCGGCGCGCTCGCGCACCATGCGGACCTGCTTCACGGCATCGCGTCCGACGGGCGGACAGATCGGCGAGAAATCGATGTGCGCGCCCGAGCCGCCGCGCCAGTTGAGCAGATTGAACGCTTCCAGTCCCGGAATGCCGACTTGCGCGCGATCGCCGCCGCCTTCCGGCTCGACCGATGCATCGCGATACGGCATCTCGAAGAGCGTCGCGCCCGCGATCGGCCTGTAGCGCGCATGCACGATATCGCGCCGCGCCTCGACGAGCGCTCTCGGCCCATACAGGCAGAAGCGCAGGTTCCAGCGCCCGATGCCGATCTTGCGCGCCATGGCGTCGATGGCGTCGTCGGGCATCGCGCCGTCGCCGTCGAACCATTGCTTGCGCGTCGACACGCCTGCCGCCCAGCGCACCGCGCTTTCGATGACCGCATTGCTCTGGATGGTGCCGTCCATCTTCAGCGGGCGCAGCGTATCGACGACGCGTTCGAGATCGTCCTCGCGCGCGAATGCGTAGCGGCAGATCATGTAGCCCTCGGGCGCGGGCATGAGCCAGACGCCGAGCTTCGTGACAACGCCGAAGTTCGATTGCATGAACATGCCGTCGTACGATGGCCCGAAGCCGCTCTTGAATACCTGCCAGTCGCGGCTCGACGACATCGCGCCCATGCCGGTGCGTACGACATCGCCGTTCGCGAGCACGACTTCCATGCCGCACTGATTCGCCGCATGGTCGCCGTATGGCGTCGTGCCGTAACCGTGTTCGAGCGTGTTGCCGATCACGCTGCCCCATCCGGCCGCGGGCGGATCGAGCCAGAAGCGCCGCGGCGTGCCGAGCGCGCGATACAGGTCGTAATACGTCACGCCCGGTTCGACGAGCGCATAACCCAGCGTTTCATCGATCTCGACGATGCGATTCATCCGCCGCAAGTCGAGCACGACGCAACCAGGCATACGCGGCGCGGCGCCGCCGTAAGCGAAGTTGCGCCCCGTCGATACGGTCCAGAGCAGCACGCGATATCGATTCGCGACCGCCAATGCCGCACGCACGCCTTCGACGTCCTTCGGCAACACGACAGCAGATGGCGCGTGTGCGGATGCATCGCCGGGCGCGAACGGATCGAGATACGAAGCGATATCGTCCGCGAGCACCGCATCGTTGCCGAGCGCCGACTTGAACGCCGCGAGCGCCGCGGGCAAATACGGCATCAATATCCGCCGCTGCTGCCGCTGTTCGATGTCGTGCCCGACGCGCCCGAGCTGCCATCGGTCTGACATCCTGCGAGCAGGCCGGCGAGCAGCGCGAGCATGACTGTTGCGATTCTGGCGAGCTTCATGGAACCACCTCCGAAAGATTGAAAAGCGGGCACGGCGATTAAGCCGCTTATTCATTAAACGCGCGGCGGGGCGTCGATATTCCGTCGATAAAGCGTGAGACAATTTCGCGCCCTTTCACCGATACCCGCGATGAAGCGCTACCAAGCCCTTGCCGACACGATGGCCGCCGAGATACGCGCGGGCCGCCTGCCTGTCGGTGCACGGCTGCCTTCGGTGCGGCATTTGACGACGCAATACGGCGTCGGCCAGTCGACGGTCTTTCGCGCGTACTACCTGCTCGAAGAATGGGGCTTGATTCGCGCGCGCGAACGTTCCGGCTATTACGTCGCGCCGGGCGCCGCACTCGCGCCGAAAGAGAGCGCGACGCTGAAAGAACCCGCGCCCATCGACGTAAGCAGCCTCGTGTTCTCCGTGCTCGACGCCGTGAAGCGCCCGGACGTCGTGCCGCTCGGCTCCGCGTTTCCATCGCCGGCGCTCTTTCCGTTGCAGCGTCTTGCGAAGTCGCTCGCGCACGCGGCGCGGATGCTCGATCCGTGGAGCACCGTCGTCGACATGCCGCCGGGCAACGAGGCGTTGCGCGGACAGATCGCGCTGCGTTATATCGGCATGGGAATCGCGCAGCCGATGGACGAACTCATCGTCACGAACGGCGCGATGGAAGCGCTCACGCTTTGCCTCATGGCCGTCACGCAGCCGGGCGATGTCGTCGCGATCGAATCGCCGTGCTTCTATGCCGCGTTGCAGGCTATCGAGCATCTCGGCTTGCGCGCGGTGGAGATTCCGGTCGATCCGCAAGACGGTCTCGATCTCGACGTGCTCGCCGAAGCGCTCGACAAGCATCCGGTGCGCGCGTGCTGGTTCATGACGAACTTTCAGAATCCGACCGGCGCGACGCTTTCCGTCGAGAAAAAGCGCGCGCTCGTCGCATTGCTCGCGAAGCACGAGGTCCCGCTGATCGAAGACGATGTCTACGGCGAACTGCATTTCGCGCAGGATCGTCCGCCGCCCGCGAAAGCTTTCGATACGAACGGGCTCGTGATGCATTGCGCATCGCTGTCGAAGACGCTTGCGCCGGGGTATCGGCTCGGCTGGGTCGCGGCGGGCCGTTTCGCCGATGCGATCCGGCGTCTCAAGCTGATGACGAGCATTTCCACCAGCGTCCCGATTCAGGCGGGCATCGCCGATTATTTGCAGCACGGCGGCTTCGACAAGCATTTACGCAAGCTGCGCGGCGCGCTTCTCGCGCAACGCGATGCGATGGAGCACGCCATCGCGCGCTGGCTGCCGTCCGACGTCGCATATCGGCGGCCGGACGGCGGCTATTTCCTGTGGCTGCAACTGGCCGATCACGTCGACGCGATGCAGTTGCATCGGCGGGGACTCGAACACGGCATCAACGTGACGCCGGGGCCGATCTTCTCCGCGCGTCACGATTTCGGGAATCATGTGCGCGTCAATTTCGGTCATCCATGGTCGCCGCAAATCGACAACGCGATGAAAACGCTCGGAGAACTGCTGCGCGCGGCTTCGTGAAAGGCGCGTGCTAGACTCCTGTACATGCATACAGTATCCGAGCCCGCCTACACCGTCGCCGTGCGCGCGCTGTGCGAGTTCACGGCGAAACAGGGCGATCTCGATCTACGCTTTACGCCGACGCCGAGCGCGCAGGAAGGCGTCGCCGGCCATGTCACGGTGACGAACCGTCGGCCGGACGGATATCAAAAGGAAATTTCGCTTTCGGAAACCTACGGCCCGCTACTCGTGCGCGGCCGCGCCGATGGCTACGATCCCGCGCTCAACCGGCTCGAGGAAATCAAGACGCATCGCGGCAAGCTCGAATCGATGCCGGAGAATCATCGGCATCTGCATTGGGCGCAGGCGCGCGTCTACGGACATCTGATGTGCCGAAAGCTCGGGCTGGAAGCCATCGACATCGCGCTCGTTTATTTCGATATCGTCGATGAAACCGAAAGCGTGCTCGTCGAGACGCAAACGGCCGCAGCGCTCGCCGTGCATTTCGAGGCGCAGTGCGAACGCTTCATCGCGTGGGCGCGGCAGGAACTGGCGCACGGGGCGGCACGCGACGAAGCGCTGAAGACGCTCGCGTTCCCTCACGCCGATTTCCGCCCCGGCCAGCGCGCGCTCGCGGAAGCGGTGTATCGCTCGGCGGTGTCGAAGCGCTGTCTCGCCGCGCAAGCGCCGACGGGCATCGGCAAAACGGTCGGCACGCTCTTTCCGCTCCTGAAGGCGTGGCCCGGCCAGGAGCTCGACAAGATCTACTTTCTCACCGCGAAAAGCGCGGGACGGCAACTCGCGCTCGACGCGCTCACGACGCTCGCCGCGAAGCCGTTGCGCGTCGTCGAACTCGTCGCGCGTGACAAGGCTTGCGAATATCCCGATCGCGCGTGTCACGGCGAATCGTGTCCGCTCGCGCGCGGCTTCTACGATCGCCTCGCCGATGCGCGCGCCGCCGCGCTCCAATGCACGCAGCTCGATCGGGCGTCGGTCGCCGAGGTCGCGCGCCGGCATGACATCTGTCCGTACTATCTGAGCCAGGAATTGTCGCGCTGGAGCGATGTGATCGTCGGCGATTACAACTACTACTTCGACACGAGCGCGATGCTCTTCGCGCTCGCGGAGGCGAATCGCTGGCGCGTGGCGGTGCTCGTCGACGAAGCGCACAACCTCGTCGAACGCGCGCGCGGCATGTATTCCGCGAGACTCGATCAGTCCGCCTTCAACGCGATGCGCCGCGGCGCGCCGGGCGTGCTCAGGAAGGCGCTCGGGCGCGTCGCGCGAAGCTGGAGCGAGACGGCGAGCGAGCAGCACGCGTCGGGCATCGAGTACGCGGCGCATACGGAGCTGCCCGCGCGCTTTTTGACCGCGCTCGGGCAAGCCGTTTCGCTGATGACAGAAACGCTCGGCGAACAGCCCGACGCCTTCACGCCCGACACGCTGCGCTTCTATTTCGATGCCGTGCATTTCACGCGCATCGCGGAGCGTTTCGGGTCGCATTCGATCTTCGACATCACGCTTTCCGGCGCGAACGCAAACGCGAGCGCAAACGCGAAGAAGCGCAATGCCACGCTCTGCCTGCGCAACGTGATTCCCGCGCCGCATCTCGCGCCGCGATTGGCGCGCGCGCACAGCGTCGCGCTCTTTTCGGCGACGCTCACGCCCGCGCACTTTTACGCCGATACGCTCGGCTTGCCGGCATCGAGCGTGCGGATCGACGTCGAATCGCCCTTCTCCGCCGATCAGCTCGACGTGCGCGCGATCGCCGATCTTTCGACGCGCTATCGGGATCGCGAGCGCTCGGTGGATCGCATCGCCGATCTCATCGCCGCGCAATACTTCCGCGCCGAGGGCAACTATCTGAGCTTCTTCAGCAGCTTCGACTATCTGACGCAAGTGGCGGCGGCGCTGGCGGCGCGTCATCCGTCGATTCCCTGCTGGCAGCAGTCCCGCGCGATGAGCGAGGCGGCGCAACGCGAGTTTCTCGCGCGCTTCGTCGCCGATGGACGCGGTATCGGATTCGCGGTGCTGGGCGGCGCGTTCGGCGAGGCGATCGATCTGCCGGGCACGCGTCTCATCGGTGCGTTCGTCGCGACGCTCGGGCTGCCGCAACTCAATCCCGTCAATCAGCAAATGAAAGCGCGCATGCACGAGGCGTTCGGCGAGGGCTATGCGTACACGTATCTTTTTCCCGGCTTGCAGAAAGTGGTGCAGGCGGCGGGACGCGTGATTCGCGGACCGCTCGATCGCGGCGTGCTTTATCTGATCGACGACCGCTTCGCGCGCGCCGAAGTGCGGCGGCTGCTGCCCGCGTGGTGGCAGGTGAAAGTGCTGCGCCAACGCGACTTGAGCGAATCGAGAAATACCACTATCTAGACGCGCGCACCGCCGCCGTTAACTGATCCATAGCGGGCATTCGTCTTGCTTTTTTACGGCACCTTGGGGACACGCAGATGTCGCTACCGGGCCGACAGAGCCCACTATTGGAGAACCCCATGTCCACCGCTCAAACCCCGCGACCCATCGATGCGCTCGACATGCTCGAAGCCGATCACCGCGCCATCGAACAATTGTTCGATGCCTTCGAACGCGCGGACCACGACGATTTCGAGCGCAAGAACTCGCTCGTGCAGCGCGCGTGCGAACTGTTGACGATCCATACGATCGTCGAGGAAGAATTGTTGTATCCGGGCGCGCAGAACGCGCTCGAAGCGGACCGGCGCATCGACGTGGACGAAGCCTACGTCGAGCATTTTCTGGTGAAGACGCTGATCGAACGATTCGCGAACCTGCGCGCCGGCGAAGACGGTTTCGACGCGACGTTCAAGGTGCTGAAGGAAAACGCGGTGCATCACATCGAGGAAGAGGAAACCGTACTCTTCCCGGCCGTGCGCAAGACGCAGATGGATCTCGTCGCGATCGGCGCGAAGATGGCCGCGCGCAAGGCCGCGCTGCACGAACGCATCGCGGAGACTGCGGCCGCGCATTGAATTGCACAGCAAGAGCCGGAGTGCGTGCGTCGCGTCGCGGGCGCACACTTCATTCGAATCCACGCACATCCGGAGGAACGACATGAAGGTGCTCGAACGCGCGACGGCAGACGATATCGGCGATCGCATCGACGCGCTCGACTGGGCCGATCTCGAAGCGCAACTCGATAGCTTCGGCTGCGCGACGGCGTCGGCGCTTTTTTCGCGCGACGAATGCGAGGCGCTCGCGGCGCTTTACGATCGCGACGGCATTTTTCGCAGCCGCGTCGTGATGGAGCGCCACGGCTTCGGGCGCGGCGAATACAAATACTTCGCGTATCCGTTGCCGGGCGCGCTCGAACGCGTGCGGCGCGCGGTGTATCCGCATCTCGCGCCGGTCGCGAATCGCTGGAACGAGGTGATGGGCATCGAGACGCGCTATCCGCGCGAGCATGCGGCGTTCATCGAGCGCTGTCATCGCGCGGGGCAGACACGGCCGACGCCGCTCTTGCTACGTTACGTGCCCGGCGATTTCAACTGTCTGCATCAGGATCTCTACGGCGAGCACGTCTTTCCGATTCAGATGGCGATCCTGCTTTCCGCGCCCGGCCACGATTTCACCGGCGGCGAATTCGTGATGACGGAGCAGCGTCCGCGCATGCAGTCGCGTGCGGAAGTCGTACCGCTTTTGCAAGGCGATGCGGTGTTCTTCGCGGTGCATCATCGGCCGGTGCAGGGCACGCGCGGGCCGTATCGGGTGAACATGAAGCACGGCGTGAGCCGCCTGCGCTCGGGACGCAGGCATATGCTCGGGGTAATTTTTCACGACGCGCAGTGAGCGCGCGCACTGTCGGGCTTACTCGTTCTCGTCGAAGTAATGCCCGAAGCGCGCCTGCTTCGTCTTGATATAGCGCTCGTTTTCCTCGCGCATCGGGATGGCGAGCGCGACGCGTTCGCATACGGGAATATCGTGCCTGAGCAGCGTGTCGAACTTCGACGGATTGTTGCTCATCAATCGCACCGACTTCACGTTCATGGAACGCAGGATCGCGGCGGCGGAATCGTATTCTCGGGCGTCGTCGGGCAGGCCGAGATGCAGGTTCGCATCGACGGTATCGAGCCCCTGTTCCTGCAGCGCGTATGCACGGATCTTGTTCGCGAGGCCGATGCCGCGCCCTTCATGGCCGCGCAGATACAGCAGAATCCCGCGAGCCTCCGCGGCGATATAGCGCAATGCCAGATCGAGCTGCTCGCCGCAGTCACAGCGGTACGAGCCGAAGACATCGCCGGTCACGCATTCGGAGTGCAGGCGCGTCAGCACGGGTTCGCCGCTGCTCACGTCGCCCATCACGAACGCGATGTGCTCCACATCCGTGTGCTTCACGCGATAGACGTACGAAGCGAAAGTGCCGTAGCGGGTCGGAATGGTGGCGGTCGCCACGAGTTCGACGTCCGCGCACTCGTCGCACTCGCCGAAGCGGTGTTGCGGGTTCTGCACGTCCTGCGTAGGAGAAGCGGTTTTCATAGTCAATCTGCGAGTCCACGACGCCGGACGGCGGCTGCATTTTTGCGCCAGCCCGGTTCGTCATGTTAAAGCCCATCGGGAAAGTTTGCAGATTGTCTCACGGCGCGCGCGCGTTCCTGCGCTTTACCGTACGGTCTTTCGCTTCTACGCGGGTTGGTCGAACGTGCCGGGACTCTTGTCCGTCGCGCGCCATTCGGGCTTGCGCACCGGATCGGCCTTCTGAAGCGCCGCGCGCAGGCCGGCGGCGTCGAGATCGGCGGTGTAGACGGGCGTCGCGGGCTGCTGACGCCAGGAATCGTCGATCTGGCCGGCATCGACCGGATCGAAGCCGATCTCATCGACGAGCTTCATCACGACGGCCTTTGCCTGCGCGTCATCGCCCGCGACCGGCAGCGCGATGCGGCCCGGCGTTCCCGGCGGCTTGCCGCGGTTCTTCAGGTGATCCGCATAGATATTGTTGAACGCTTTCACGACCGGCCGACCGATCTGCTGCTCAACCCAGCGGCTCTCGGGCGTGCCCTTTTCGATGCCTTCGATCCGCCCGTCGCGCTGCTGCGGATAGTAGTTAC
The DNA here is from genome assembly GCF_023630765.1 of Caballeronia sp. ATUFL_F2_KS9A. Taxonomy (NCBI): domain Bacteria; kingdom Pseudomonadati; phylum Pseudomonadota; class Betaproteobacteria; order Burkholderiales; family Burkholderiaceae; genus Caballeronia; species Caballeronia sp. ATUFL_F2_KS9A. Next base: position 14,261 of record NZ_JALQEK010000030.1, read on the forward strand.
CGGTGTCGATCACGACGACGCTCGCCGGCACGCCCGCAAACAGATCCTTCGGCAGGTTCGGCACCTTGGCTTCGGGAATCGTGACGACGACGACTTCGGCGTCCTTCACCGCGTCCCGCGCTTCGACGGCCTTCGCGCCGGTCTCGCGCTCGATATCCGCGAGCGACGCCGGGCCGCGCGAGTTCGCGATACGCACGTCATGCCCTTTCTCGGTGAAGCGCAGTGCCAGCACCGAACCGATATTTCCCGCTCCGATGATTCCTATTTTCATACTGCCTCCTTGAAATGAAAGTGAAAGCAACCAAGTCTGTTTAAGGAACCTGCGAAGGCGCATGCAATCAGAATGCCTTGTGCGGGAAAACGCCAAAATATCGCGTCGATAGGCCGGCGCTATCCCGACAATAAAATCAATCCACTTCGCAAGTGCGATAGCTTTCCTGTATAGTTCACTTACTTCTTCAACACCACTCCAAAAGGAAACTGGTAATGCCCATCATCAACAGTCAAGTCAAGCCGTTTAAAGCAACCGCCTATCACAATGGCGAGTTCGTGACCGTCACCGATGAAAGCCTGAAGGGCAAGTGGTCGGTGTTTGTGTTCTACCCGGCCGATTTCACGTTCGTCTGCCCGACCGAACTGGGCGACCTGGCTGACCGCTACGAAGAATTCAAGAAGCTCGGCGTGGAAATCTACTCGGTTTCGACCGACACGCACTTCACGCACAAGGCATGGCACGACACGTCGGACACGATCCAGAAGATCAACTATCCGATGATCGCCGACCCGACGCTCGCGATCTCGCGCAACTTCGACGTTCTGATCGAAGAAGAAGGCCTGGCGCTGCGCGGCACGTTCGTGATCAACCCGGAAGGCGAGATCAAGCTGTGCGAAGTGCACGACAACGGCATCGGCCGCGACGCTGGCGAACTGCTCCGCAAGGTTCAGGCTGCTCAGTACATCGCGAAGAATCCGGGTCAAGTGTGCCCCGCCAAGTGGACGCCGGGCGCTGAAACGCTGACCCCGTCGCTCGACCTGATCGGCAAGATCTAAGTCTCGTACTTCACGAGCGCTGTATCGAACTTGCCGCGGTTCTGCGGCAGGTTCACCCCAAAAAACGTGTTCGTCCGGCGCTGCGAATTTCGCAGCGCCGCGGCGGAACACGTCTGCAATATCCCAAGTCAAGGAACGGACATCGCCATGCTCGACGCCAATCTCAAGAATCAATTAAAAGCGTATCTGGAAAAAGTCACCCGGCCGATCGAACTCGTCGCCTTCCTCGACGACAGCGACAAGTCGCGTGAGCTGAAAAGCCTGCTCGACGAGATCGCTACGCTGTCTGCGCGGATCAGCGTCGTCGAGAAAGAGGACGCCAGCGTGCGTCGTCCGTCCTTCACCATCGGCGAGGCGGGCAAGGCTGCGGGCATCCACTTCGCCGGCATCCCGATGGGCCACGAATTCACGTCGCTCGTGCTCGCGCTGTTGCAAGCCGGCGGCCATCCGATCAAGCTCGACGACGCCATCATCGAGCAGATCAAGAATCTCGACGGCGACTTCGCGTTCGAGACGTATTTCTCGCTGTCGTGCCAGAACTGCCCGGAAGTCGTGCAGGCGCTGAACGTGATGGCGATCATCAACCCGCGCATCAAGCATGTCGCGATCGACGGCGCGCTGTTCCAGCAGGAAGTCGAGGAACGCCAGGTCATGTCCGTGCCGATGATGTTCGTCAACGGCGAGAGCTTCGGCTCGGGCCGCATGGGCGTGAAGGAAATCCTCGCGAAGCTGGACACGGGCGCATCGGCGCGCGCGGCGAAGGAACTCGAGAACAAGCCGGTGTTCGACACGCTGATCGTCGGCGGCGGTCCTGCCGGCGCGGCGGCGGCGATCTATTCGGCGCGCAAGGGCATCGCGACGGGCGTCGTCGCCGAGCGCTTCGGCGGTCAGGTGCTCGATACGATGGCCATCGAAAACTTCGTCTCCGTCAAGGAAACCGAAGGGCCGAAGTTCGCCACGGCGCTGGAGCAGCACGTCAAGAGCTACGAAGTCGACATCATGGACGTGCAACGCGCCGAGAAGCTGGTGCCGGGCCGCATCAATGAAATCCATCTCGCGAGCGGCGCGGTGCTGAAGGCGAAGACCGTGATTCTGTCGACCGGCGCGCGCTGGCGTGAAATCAACGTGCCGGGCGAGCGCGAGTATCGCGGACGCGGCGTGGCGTACTGCCCGCACTGCGACGGCCCGCTCTTCAAGGGCAAGCGCGTCGCCGTGATCGGCGGCGGCAATTCGGGCGTGGAAGCGGCGATCGACCTCGCGGGCATCGTGTCGGCGGTGACGCTGATCGAATTCGGCAACGAGCTGCGCGCCGACGCGGTCCTGCAGAAGAAGCTGCGCAGCCTGCCGAACGTGACGATCGTCACCGAGGCGCAGACGACCGAAGTCACCGGCGACGGCAAGAAGGTCAACGGCATCACGTACACGGACCGCGCGACGGGCGCGAGCCATCACGTCGAGCTGGAAGGCGTGTTCGTGCAGATCGGCCTCGTGCCGAACACCGAATGGCTGAAGGGCGTAGTCGAGTTGTCGAAGCACGGCGAGATCGTCGTCGATGCGAAGGGCGCGACCTCGCTGCCGGGCGTGTTCGCCGCGGGCGACGTGACGACGGTGCCGTACAAGCAGATCGTGATCGCGGTCGGCGAAGGCGCGAAGGCGGCGCTCTCGGCGTTCGACCATCTGATCCGCGCGTCGGTGGAAGACGAAGCAGTGGTCGAAGAAGAAGCGGCGGCCTGAGCATCGTTCAGGCGTCGTGGTGACCGGAAGGCGGACGGGGCGACCCGTCCGCCTTTTTTCGTTTATTGAGCGTCGGAAGCCTTCGGTTCCAGCACCATCGGGAACGTCACTTCGAACACGCTTCCGCGCCCTTTCGACGACTGGAAGCGCAGTTCCCCTTCCAGCGTGCGCGACAACTCCTTGACGATCGCAAGGCCGAGCCCGGCGCCGGGAATGTCGTCATCGGCGGCGCGCTCGAATTCCTCGAACACGCGCTCCTGATCCGCCACGCTGATGCCGACGCCCGTATCGGCGACGCGCAATTTCCAGCGCTGATCGGGCGCGGCGGCGATCGACAGTGCGATCTCGCCCGACGACGTGTACTTGATCGCATTCGACAGCAGATTCAGCGCGACCTGCTTCACCTTCAGCCGGTTCGACGTCACCTCACCGAGCGCCGGATCGAGATGGCCGATCAGCTTCAATCCCTTCGATTCGGTCGCGACGCGGCAGGCCTGCATCAGCTCGTCGAAGAGACCGACGAGATCGAACGGCTCGACCGTCAGCACCGAATCGTCGCCCAGCACTTTCGAATATTCGACCATCTCGTCGACGAGCGACGCCATGTCGGCGACTTGCCGGTTCGCCAGTCCGAGCGCCGTCTCGCGCTTCGCGGCCGAGCGCGCGGCCAGTTGCAGCGCCGTCGAGAACACGTTGAGGAAATTGCGCAGATCGTGCGCGACGCGCCGCGTGACCTGCATGCGCGTCTCGTACAAATCGCCGATGAGCTTTTGCCGCAGCGTCAGCTCGTAGTTGGCGCGCTCCAGCATGCCGGTGTATTCGTCGATCTTGCGATCGCGCTCGCCGATCGCCTCGCGAATCGACGCCAGCGTGACGAAGCTCACGACTTCATCGGTCATGAGGCGCGCGTGCTCTTCGTCGGCGCGCGAAAGATCGTCATGGGCGCCCGCGTATTCGCCGATCGCGAGCAGCAACACCTGACGAAAAAGATCGAGTTCGCGCACGAGTTCATCGATACGGTAGCCTTGCTGCCAGCGCCATTGCCCGTGTTGGCGCGCGTCGCGCTCGATCGCGCCTTCCTGGTCGCGCAGATTGCGCGATTCCAGCACGATGCAGATTTCATCGAAGATGCTCGGCAGATGATCCGCAAGCTGCCGATACGTGAGCTGATCCGAATGTTCGACTTCCTGATCGCCGAACACGAGCTTCATCCAGCGTTCGGTGAGCGCGTCTTGCTGCGCGCGCAGCGCGTCCACGAGACCCTTCAAGCCGCCGACTGACGTGTCGCTCATCTGCGAGTCCCCGAGTGCTTAAGGCGCCGGAGGGCGGCGCGAATGATGTTCGTGATATGCATGCGAAAGCAAGTTCCGATATTGCCTGGAACCGCCCGCGAATGCTTCGCCAGTATAGGCGCGATGCCCGCGCGAAAGGGACATATCCGAGTTTTTTCAATGACTCGCGTGCACATCGGATTCAGCGTTCCATTCAAAGGCCGTCGCGCGGCTTTGGATCGGCGCGGCCCGCGCATCTAGAATCGCGTGTGATATCACGACGAACATCGACTGGAGCCTTCAATGACGACATCATCGCCCGAATGGCAAGCGCGCCAATATTCGCTGTTCGAGGAAGAGCGCACGCGCCCCGTCCGCGATCTGCTGAACGCGACTCATGCGCGAGCCGCACGCACGGCGGTCGATCTCGGCTGCGGCCCCGGCAATTCAACCGAAACGCTCATCGCGCATGCGCCGAACGCGCGCGTGATCGGCGTCGACAATTCCGGCGACATGATCGACGCGGCGAAAAAGCGCCTGCCCCAAGTCGAATTCGCGCTCGCCGACATTTCCGCGTGGCAGGCAGAAGGACCGTTCGATCTGATTCTCGCGAACGCGGCGCTGCAGTGGGTGCCCGATCACGAGACGCTGTTTCCGTCGCTCGCCGGCAAGCTCGCGAAGGGCGGGCAGCTCGCCGTGCAGATGCCCGACAATCTCGACGAACCCGCGCACCGCCTGATGCGCGAAGCCGCCGCCGATGGCCCTTGGCGCGACAAGCTGAAGGGCGTGGAGCGCACCGCGCGCTTCCGGGCGGACTGGTATTACGCGTTGCTCAAGCCGCTGTGCGCGCGCGTCGACGTGTGGCGCACGACGTACCATCATCCGCTGGACGGCGGCGTCGATGCCATCATCGAATGGTTCAAGGGCTCGGCGCTGCGGCCGTTCCTCGCGAAGCTCGACGAGAAGGAAGCGGCCGCGTTCCTCGACCGCTATCGCGCCGGCCTGAAAACCGCATATACCGTTTTCGACGACGGCAGCGTGCTCCTGCCCTTCCCGCGTCTGTTCATCGTCGCGACGCGCTGAGTGTCAGTTCGGCCGGCGCTGCTCGCGCAACATCTGCACGAACTGCCGCGCCGCCGGCGAAAGCTCACCGCCCCTGCGCGTGACGATGCCGTAGGTCTGCGATTTCGACTTCATGCGAACGGGCAGAATGCGCAGCATGCCGTGGCGCTCGAACACTTTCGCGACGCTCGCCGGCAGAATCGACACGAGTTCCGCGCTCTCTTGCAGCAGCGTCACGGTCATCAGCGGCGAGGCGGTGGAAATCGGATTGGCGGGCATCGGCAGGCCGGCGAGATCGAGTTCGCGTTCCAGCAATGCGCTCATCGGCATATAGCTCGGATACGTGACCCAGCGATAGCGCGCGAGATCGGCGAAACCGACTTCCGGCTCGCCCGTGCGCTCGTGACCCTGACCGACGACGATGCAAAGCGGCTCGTCCGCCAGCGGCTGATACTGATACTTCGACGGCTGATCCGACACGCTCGAGCGCCCGATGACGAGATCGACGCGGCCGTCGTCGAGCATCGGCAGCATGCGCGCGCTCGTATCCTCGACGATTTCGATCGCCAGATCCGGATGCTTCGCGTGCATCTCGTTGACGATCGGCGCGACCACGCCCGGCACCGCGCCCATGATCGTGCCGACGGTCAGCCGCCCGCCCGTGCCCGCGCGAATCTGCGCGACTTCCTGGCAGAGCGCGTTGAGATCGGCGGCCAGCACGCGTGCGTAGCGCACCACGCAGCGGCCGAACGGATTCGGGATCAGCCCGCTCTTCGCACGCTCGAATAGCGGCGCTTCCAGCATGGATTCGAGTTCGGCGAGCGCCTTGCTCGCGGCGGATTGCGTCATCGCCATGGCGCTCGACGCCTTGTGCAGCGATTTGTGGTCGTCGAGCGCGATCAGCAGTTGAAGCTGCTTCATGCGCAGCCGCGACATCAATACATCGAGCGTGTTCTTCATCTTTCGGCGTGCGGGAAAGCGCGGGATGATTCCAAAAAGCGATCAAGCGATGGAAAGGTTTCACTATACAGGCGCACGCGCGAAGCCGTATAGTCGGGCAAGGTGCAGTCATCGTACAACCGGTACATGCGGCTGCCGCGAATCACTCCAAGCAAGGACGAGACATCATGCAACTCACTGGCAACCTGCTCATCGGTCAGGAATCGGTCTTCGGCTCGAACGGCTCGATCAAGGCCGTCAACGCGTCGACCGGCGCGGCCATCGAACCGGCTTTCGGCGGCGCGACGCTCGCGGACCTCGACCGCGCGTGCGCCCTCGCGTGGGCCGCGTTCGACGTCTACCGCGAAACCGCGCCCGAAGCGCGCGCGAAGTTCCTGGAAACGATCGCGCAGAACATCCTCGATATCGGCGACGACCTGATCGAGCGCTGCATGATCGAAAGCGGCCTGCCGCGCGCGCGTCTCGAAGGCGAGCGCGGCCGCACGGTCGGCCAGTTGCGCATGTTCGCCGATGTCGTCCGCAATGGCGATTTTCTCGGCGTGCGGATCGATCCGGCGCAACCCGAGCGCAAGCCGCTGCCGCGCGTCGATCTGCGTCTGCGTCATATCGGCGTCGGCCCGGTCGCCGTGTTCGGCGCGAGCAACTTCCCGCTCGCGTTCTCCGTCGCCGGCGGCGACACGGCGTCGGCGCTCGCCGCCGGTTGCCCGGTCATCGTCAAGGCGCACTCGGCGCATCCCGGCACGGCGGAGCTCGTCGGCCGCGCGGTGCAGAAGGCCGTGAAGGACTGCGGCATGCCCGAAGGCACGTTCTCGCTCCTCTTCGACAGCGGCCGCGACATCGGTCAGGGCCTCGTCGCCGACAACCGCATCAAGGCGGCGGGCTTCACCGGCTCGCGCGGCGGCGGCGTCGCGCTGATGAAGATCGCGGCGGCGCGCAAGGAACCCATCCCCGTCTACGCGGAAATGAGCAGCATCAACCCGGTACTGCTCTTCCCGAACGCGCTCAAGAATCGCGGCGAAGCCATCGGCAAGGCGTTCGTCTCGTCGCTCGTGCTCGGCGCGGGCCAGTTCTGCACGAATCCGGGCCTGATTCTGGCCGTCGACGGCCCGGATCTCGAGAAGTTCATCGAAGCGGCTTCCGCTGCGCTCAAGGAAACCGCCGCGCAGACGATGCTTACGCCGGGCATCTGCAAGACGTACGCGAACTCGGTCGCGAAGACCGCCGATAACGCCGACGTGACCACCGCCGCGCGCGGCCTCGAAGCGAAGGGCGACAATCAGGGCCAGTCGGCGCTGTTCGTCACCACCGCCGAAGCGTTCCGCAAGAATCACGATCTGCAAGAGGAAATCTTCGGTGCATCGTCGCTGGTCGTGCGTTGCCCGAGCCTCGACGCGATGATCGATCTGATCGAATCGCTGGAAGGCCAGTTGACCTCGGCGCTGCATATCGACGAGGCCGATTACGCCGATGCGAAGCGCGTCCTGCCCGCGCTCGAGCGCCGCACCGGCCGCCTGCTGGTGAACGGCTTCGGCACGGGCGTGGAAGTCGGCCACGCGATGGTGCACGGCGGCCCGTTCCCGTCGACGGCGGATGGCCGCTCGACTTCGGTCGGCAGTCTCGCGATCAACCGTTTCCTGCGCCCGGTCAGCTATCAGGATCTGCCTGACGCGCTTCTGCCCGACGCGCTGAAGACGGCGAATCCGCTCGGCCTGAACCGCCGCATCGACGGCAAGCTGCAACTGGCGGAATAACGCTTCGGGTCGGTCTGATGAAAGCCGCGGCGCGTCATTCGCGCCGCGGCTTTTTCGCTTCTGCGCAACGCCGGAGCACGAAAGGCAAACCTTTCGAACGATGATTCGGAAGCCTTACCAATCTCCCGGCAACGTCCGCCGCTTCGGGCGATCCGCGTTGACATACTCGGCGTGGGCTCGCTACAACGTTTCATCACGCGCTCGAATCGCTTTCACATCAGTGGGTTATCCGGCGATCGCGCCCCGTTGTCTTTTTTCGGCTAAGGATTGGCGATTCAAAACCGCCGCCGCGATCCCAAAATGTCAGAAATATCGTGAGCGAGAGCACCGCCCGGAGTAGGGGCGAAAGGCAATTGACGTCCGATAGTGGTTGAACCATAGTCGGATAGTCGTTTCCCGCTGGCGCGCGCGCCGCGCGGACAAAGAATACGAAGGATTGCTGCCGCGGGACGCCGTTCCCGCGTACAGGCGCGACGGCTCGGCGCGCATTGGCGGCCACGCGATTTTGGCAACCTCACGCACACGTCCTTCGAGGGCTTTAGCATGACCACGCGACTGACGTTTCCCGCATCCATGTTCTCCGTCGTCTGCCAGCGGTGCGGCAGCACGGTGCGCAAGAACGCCGACAGTTGCCCCAATTGCGGCGCAGACCGAAGCGCCGCATTCGGCCAGACGCGCGAGGCCGCCTCGGGCAAATCGCGCAAGAACGTTTTCGAAGAGGCATCGGCGCCGCTCGCATCGGCGGGTGCGTCCGCATCCGGTTCTTCCGCTTCCCTCGACTCGGATGGCGCCGGGCGCGTCGAGCCGGGCATGCGCTCGCGCTGGACGGAGCGCGCGAGTGAGCGCATCGCGCAAAAGGCGGCGGAGTATCGCGCGCGCCGCGCCGAGGAATCCGCACGCAACGCCTTCGCCGATTCCAGCAACGATCCCGACGCCCTGCCCGGTTCCGAGCGGTGGAACACGAAGAAGACAGTCATCGCCGGTGCATGCGGTCTCGTGTTGCTGCTCGGCGCGACGTTCTATTACCAGCTTGGCGATTCGGACGGCGGTTCGAGCACGCCATCCGCGGATCACAGCGTTTCGGGCGTGATCGATTCCAAGGTCGGTTCGCTGATGCGCGGCGCAACCGACGCGCCCGGCACGCCTGCCGCACCGGCCGCGGCGGACCGGCGCCCGTTGGCCGCCGCTCCGTCCGGCAATGCGCTGCAGGATGTGCGCGTCGCGCTGGATCAGCACGATCTCGCCACGGCCCGCGCGCGGCTCAAAATGCTTCCGCCGCAGCAACAGGCGCGCGCCGACTACGAATCGCTGAAGGACGAGCTCGTCAAGCGCGAAGCGCAGCGCGACGCCGCGCTGCAACTCGCGCGCGCCTGCGAGCGCACGTCCGCGTGGGCGTGCGTGCAGCAGAACGCGGGCGAGGCACTCGCCCTCGACGGCAGCAACATCGAATCGCAAGCCATGCTCGAACGCGTGATTTCGCACGCGGGCTGGCTCGCGCCGACGGCAGTGGCCGCGCTCGCCAAACGCGTGCCGGGCACGGCGCCCGCCGCGGATGCCGCGAACACGGCGGCTGCCGCGCCCGCTCAGCTTCCCGCGCAGGCAAACGTTGCAGCGGCGGCCGCGCAGGCCGCGAAGACGAACGGGTTTGCTCAGAAGCCCACGCCGGACAGGCGCACGGTGCAACGCAGCACCGCCGCGCGCTGGGCCGACGACGACGCTGCCTACGAATCGCGCGCGGAGAAAATCGCGCGTGGCCAGGCGGCGACCGCCGCGATCACCGCGACGACGATCAATCCGCCGCCCGCGCCGACCGTGGCCACGACGATGACGATGCCCACGCCCGCGCCGCAAGCGGCCACGCAACCGACGCCCCAACCGACGCCCCTGCCGACGCCACAACCGGCCACGACGCAAGCCGCCGTGCCCGCGCCGTCGCAACCGGCCGCTGCGAAGGCCGCTCCGCCGCCCGTCACGCAAGCGGCGCGCGCGCCCTATTATCTCGGTGAAGAAAGCGCCCAGCCTTCCGCCGCGAATTCGCGTGCCGCGAACCCGCGCGCGCCCTATTACATCGGCGACGAGCCGCCGCAGCAAGCCGCTCGTCCGGCCAATCCGCGCGGCGCGTATTACCTCGGCGAAGATCCGCCGCAGCCGTCCGCGCCCCCGACGCGCACCGCCGTGCCGCATCCACCGCAATCGGGCAATCAGAGCAGCGCGCTTCCGCCATCGACGGCGCCGATGCAGGCAGCCGTGCCCCGTCCGCCCGCGGCCGTCGCACAAGCCGTCGCCCAGCCCGTCGTGCAGACGAACGTCGCGACGCGCAGCACGCAGGCCGCGGCCACGACCGGCGCGTCGCCGCAGTTCGCCACGGTGCCGGCCGGCTCGCATGTCGACTCCGACAAGTCCGAGGAACTCGAACGCGCCATCAAGCAATACGGCTGGAGCGGCGGCGATTCGGCCTCGAAGCCGCCGTCGCGCTGAAAACGGCAAAAAACGCAAAAAAGCGCACAAGAACGACGCAAGAACGACGCAAGAACGACGCAACTACAAGAACACGCAGAGACAACACCGACGCACCGCAAGCACGCGCCGCGCATCTTCGCGCCGGGCCGCATGCGAGTGCCCGCGCATGAGCAGATTGCGCGCGACGCGGACGATTCCCGCATCGTGCGAGTTTCAAAAAGCACCCGTCCAACTCCGACTAAGGGTCAATCATGTTCACCACGAAATACATGCGCAACGCCGCACGGGGCGCGCTGACGCTTCTCGCCATCGCCGGGATGATCGGCGCGGGATCGAGCTTCGCCGCCGATCCCATTCCCTACAAGATCACGACGGGCCAGGAACGCGGCACGTATATCCAGATCGGACAGGACTTGTCGAAGTACGTCGCCGAGCCGGCCGGCATCGAACTGGAAGTGCTGCCGTCGAAAGGGTCGGCGGAGAACGTGCAGCGCATGCGCTACGAGCCCGGCGTGAAGTTCGCGCTGGTGCAGTCGGACGTGTATCAGGCGTACATGGACATGGCGACCTCGGGCAATGCGGACGCGGGCAAGATCATCAAGCCGCTGCGGCTCATCATGCCGCTCTACGACGAAGAGATTTACTTCGTCACGCGCGCGGACTCGCCGATGAAGTACATCCACGAGATCAAGGGCAAGAACATCAGCGTCGGGCCGATCGGCAGCGGCACGGCGCAATCGGCGGAGACGCTGTATCGGCTGATGTTCGGCGAACCGATCGCCGAAGCTAACGAGCAGCATCTCAACAACGAGGATTCGCTCGCGCGGCTGATCGTCGGGAAGATCGACGTGGCGGTGATCGTCGCGGGGCAGCCGGCGAAGCTCTTTCAGGACATGAATCCGGAGCTGCTCAAGCAGATCAGGCTGCTGCGCCTCGATCCGAACGCGCAGGAAACCGCGCGCGCGAAGCAGACCTATTTCCCGGCGACGATCCGCACGACGAGTTATCCGAACTGGATTCAGGAAGACACGCCGACGCTCACCGTGAAGGCGTTTCTCGTGACCTACGATTACGGTTTGCGCGGCACGGTCGGCGCGCTGTCGAAATTCGCCGATTCGCTGTGCTCGAACTTCGACACGCTGCAGGCGAACGGCCATCCGAAGTGGAAGCAGGTGCATCTCGAACTGCCGCCGCTCACGAAGGGCTGGAAATACTATCCGCCGATGGAAAAGCACTTGCGCGCGTGCATCGCGCAGCGCACGGCGGCCGCCGAGCAAGCGCAGAATCCGACGCGCAAGGTCGCGACGCGCGACGCCGACGCGGCCGCGCAAAAGCCGAAAAAAGCGGCGTGTTCCGCGCAGGAAAAGCTGCTGTTGTTGTGCGATCAGTGACGCCGCGAAGCTAGCGGACGAGCGTCGGCATGAGCGCGGCGAGGCGCGTCGCGCCGCGCTCGATCGCCGTGACGTTCGTCCCGCCGTAGCCGAGCAGCACGCCTTGCTGCGCCGGCTCGCCCGCGTAGAACGCGCGTATGCCGTACAGCCCGACCGATACGGCGCGCGCCGCCGCGACGACCTCGTCTTCCCGCACCGAACCGGCGAGCCGCGCGACGAGATGGATGCCCGCCGTCGCGGGCAGCGGCTCGAACCAAGGCGCGAGCTCGCCTTGCAGACGTTCGATCAACAGCGCGCGGCGTTCCGCGTACGCCTTGTGCATGCGGCGCAGATGCTTCGCGTATTCGCCATCGAGCATGAACGCGCCGAGCGCGGTTTGCGTCAGCATGCAGCTGTGCCAGTCGCAAATCTGCTTTGCGTTCCAGAGCGGTTCGGAGAGTGTCGCGGGCGGCACGACGTAGCCGAGCCGCAGATCGGGAAAGAGCGTCTTCGAAAACGTGCCGACATACGCGACGAGTCCCGCGCGATCGAGACTCTTCAGCGATTCCACCGGCCGCCCTTCGAAGCGGAATTCGCCGTCGTAATCGTCCTCGACGATCACCGCGCCGCGCTTGCCCGCCCATTCGAGCAACTCGACGCGCCGCTCGAGGCTCATCGGCATGCCGAGCGGAAACTGATGCGACGGCGTGACGTAGACGAGCCGCGTGTTGCGCGGCAGCTTTCTCACGACGATGCCCTCGCCATCGACCGGCACATGCGCGATGCGCGCGCCGAGCGCCGCGAAGAGCGCCCGCGCCGGCGGATAACCCGGCTCTTCGACCGCGACGACATCGCCCGGCTGGATCGTCACGCGCGCGAGCAGATCGAGCGCCTGTTGCGCGCCCTGCGTGACGATCACGTCCTGCCAGTTGCAGACGACCGCGCGGCTGAACGCGAGATAACGCGCGATGCCGAGCCGCAACGCCTGCTCGCCGCCCGGATCGCGATAACCCGCGACGCCGCCGCCCGCGCGCGCCTGCGTGCGCAGTGCCTGATTCAGGCAGCGTCGCCAGGCGTCGTAGGGAAAGAGCGATTTGTCGGTTACGCCGCCCTTGAAATCGCAGTCGAGCGTTTCGTCGGCGGGCGGCATCGGCATCGTCATGCGCTCGGGCATCTTGCGCCAGATGCCGGTGGCGCGGGCGCGGGCCGATACGGGTTCGGTGCGCGCGGTCGGCAGGCGCGTGAGCCCTTCAGCGACAAACGTGCCGTCGCCGGCGCGCGTGCGCAAGAAGCCTTCCGCGATCAGCCGCTCGAAGACATCGAGCGTGGTCTTGCGCGAGACGCCGAGCTGCGCGGCGAGATCGCGGGTGGACGGCAGGCGCGCGTTCGCGGCGAGCCGCCCTTCGATGATGCCCGCGCGTAGCTGGCCGTAGATCTGGCCGGTCAGGTCGCGGCGGCCGTGCAGGGTGATGTGGATGTCCAAGGGTGCTGGCGACCGACGCGGCTACAGTTGATAGGGCATCCGCACGCCCGGATCGTCGGGCGGGAAGTCCTTCGAGTTTCGCGAAACGAGCAGCGCATTCACCGATTGCGCCGACGCCCACACGATCGCATCCGGCAACTTGATGCGCGATTTCCTGCGAATTCCGATTGCGAGGTTCGCGACGGCCGAATCGAGCGGCACGAGATCGAAGGTGGACAGCCAGGCGCGCAGCGACGCTTCACTGTCGGGTTTGGCGCCCTCTAGAACTTCCATGAGCGTGATGATGCTGATCGACCGCTCTTCGTAACGCTCGATCTCCTTGCGTGCCGCATCGATTCCCGACAGGTAATCGATCAGGATGTTCGTGTCGAAAAGCGCTCTTACCATTCTTCGCGCAGCTCCCGCTGGTACTGCAATCCATCGATCTTTCGCTCTTGCCATAAGCCGAACACATCGACGGCAGCACGGCGCTTGTTGCTCGCGACGTACGCGCTGATCGCGTCCCGAATGACCGCGGCTCGCGGGCGCTGCTGCTCTTCGCCGATCGCGGCGAGTTCGTCTATCTGTTCGTCGGGCAAATCGATCAAGATCCTTCCCATAGATACCTCGCTATACGATATACATATGGTATATCACCATAGCCCATTTATTCACCTGCGCTGAAAATCGACTGACACAAAGTCACGCCTTGCTCGCTCAACCCCGCGCTGCCCGTCCCATCCTCGTTCATCCGCACCTCGACGAATCCCGCTTCCTCGAGCCCGGTCAATTGCCGACGCAACGCGCTCATCGGCAAACCGGACTGCTTCGCCAATTTCGCGAGCGACCACGCGCGTTCCGGCGTTTCCGTCTGTGCGCGCCAAAGCTGTGTCAGCACGGCGACGAGCGCCGGATCGATGTCATCGTTCATGCGCGAATCCCCATAGTGATCTCCCTGCCCGCGAGTTCGCCGAGCCGCCGCAACGCGGCCTCGCTCTGCGCGGTCCACGGATAACTGTAGTTCAGCCGGATGAAATGGCTGAAGGCGTTGCGCGTGGAGAACATGTAGCCCGGTCCGACCGTGATGCCGCTGTCGAGCGCGGCGCGATAGAGCCGCATCGAATCGACGCGCTCCGGCAATTCCACCCATAGCACATAGCCGCCCTGCGGCGCCGATGTGCGCGTGCCCGCCGGAAAGAAGCGCTCGACCATCGCGCTCATGATGCGCGACTGCTGCCGATACAGCTTGCGCACGCGCCGCAGATGCCGGTCGTAGCCGTCCTGCCGCAGATAATCCGCGATCGCGACCTGCGGCACCGATGGCGTCGTCAACGTGTTCAGAAACTTGAGCTTCTCGACCTGCGCCCGATACCGTCCCGGCATCGCCCAGCCGATCCGGTACGACGCCGTCAGACTCTTCGAAAACGACGCGCAATGCAGCACGAGCCCTTTTGTATCGAAGTTCTTGAGCGTCGACGGGCGCGCATCGCCGTAATAAAGCTCGTGATAGACATCGTTTTCGATGACCGGAATATCGTGCGCGGACAGCAATTCGACGAGCCGGCGCTTGCGCTCGTCCGGCATCTGGAAGCCGAGCGGATTCTGGAAGTTCGGCATCACCATGCACGCGGCGATCTTTCTTCGTCCGATGATCCGCGCCAGAGCGTCGATGTCGATGCCTTCCGCCGGATGCGTCGGCACTTCGATCGCGCGCATCCCGAGACGCTCGATCGCGTGCAGCATCGCGTAGTAAGTCGGCGATTCGACGGCCACCGTGTCGCCGGGCTGCGCGACGGCCTGCAGGCTCAGGTTGATCGCCTCAGTCGCACCGACCGTGATGACGATCTCCTCCGGATCGACCGGCACGCCGTTTTCGGCATAACGCCGCGCGATCTGGCGAATCAGCTCGGGATTGCCGGGCGGCAGATCGTCGATGAGATTCCAACTCGCCTGCCGCCGCGCGATCGCGTTCGCGTACTGGTTGATGCGCCGCCACGGAAACGGCTCGGGATCGGGATACGGCGAGCCGAACGGCACGGCGTCGTGAGCGCGGATGCTGCGCAACGTCGAAAGCACGAGCCGGCTCACATCGACTTCCGATGCCGTCGCGATCACGCGCGTCGGCTGACTGTGCGCCGCGCCCGCCTGCGGTTTTGCGCGCACGAAATAGCCGGACTGCGGACGCGTCTCCAGAATCCCGCGGCTTTCCAGGATCGCGTACGCATGCAGCACCGTCTTGATGCTCACGCCGTGCTGCTGGCTCGCCTGCCGCACCGACGCGATCTTCTCGCCGGGCGTGAACACGCCGCGCCGCACGGCTTCCTCGATTTCATCGGCGAGCTTTTCGTAGAGTTTCAACTGGATTTCGTTCTGAAGCGGCAATGCGTCAAGTCTAGGGCAAATCGACGCAACTGTACTCCTTCTATTTCGCATTTTCTGTGCGCCGCGCGCGATTCGGAACACAGTACGCTTCGAGCATCGCAAGCCAAAAAGCATCATCCGACAAGCCATGTTCAAGAAGCCCGAAGAACGCATCGAACCCTATACGCATCCCGCCGCCGGCTGGGGCGCGCTGAAGCAGGTTGCCATCAATCTCGTCAAGGAGAAGGTGGCGGGCGGCAACTACAAGACGCTCTTCAAGCAGAATCAGCCGGACGGCTTCGATTGCCCCGGCTGCGCGTGGCCCGACCGCGAGCACGGCTCGACCTTCGAATTCTGCGAGAACGGCGTCAAGGCCGTCGCCGCCGAAGCGACGAGCAAGCGCGTGACGCCCGCGTTCTTCGAGGAGCACACGGTTTCGTCGCTGATGACGCAGAGCGATTACGAACTGGAGCAGCACGGCCGGCTGACCGATCCGCTCGTCTACGACGCAAAGCGCGACCGCTATGTGCCGATCGATTGGGACGATGCGTTCGAACTCATCGCCTCGCATCTGAAGAAACTCGACGATCCCGATCGCGCCGCGTTCTACACGTCCGGCCGTGCGAGCAACGAAGCCGCTTTTCTGTATCAATTGTTTGTGCGGATGTACGGCACGAACAATTTCCCCGATTGCTCGAACATGTGCCACGAAGCGACGAGCCGCGGCTTGCCGCATACCGTCGGCATCGGCAAGGGCACCGTCACGCTCGACGACTTCGAACACGCCGACACGCTGCTGCTCTTCGGCCAGAATCCGGCGACGAACCATCCGCGCATGCTCGGCGAGTTGCGCGAGTGCGCGAAACGCGGCGCGACCATCGTGTCGATCAATCCGCTGAAGGAGCGCGGCCTCGAACGTTTCGCGAGCCCGCAGCACACGCTCGACATGCTCTCGCCGAAGGGCGTGAAGATCAGTTCGGTGTTCATCCGCCCGAAAGTCGGCGGCGACTTCGCGCTGATCAAAGGCGTGGCGAAGCGCGTGATCGAACTCGACGACGCCGCGCGCGCGAACGGTGGCGAGCGCGTGCTCGACGTCGATTTCATCGCGGAGCACACGGTCGGCTTCGACGCCTTCGCCGACGACCTGCGCGCCGAAAGCTGGGACGCGATCATCGCGGAATCGGGCGTGGAGATGGACGATCTGCTGAATCTCGCCGACATCTACGCGAAAGGCCGCGCCGTCATCTCGACGTGGGGCATGGGCCTCACGCAGCACAAGAACTCCGTGCCGACCATTCAACTGCTTTCGAACCTGATGATGATGCGCGGGAATATCGGACGGCGCGGCGCGGGCTTATGTCCGGTGCGCGGCCATTCGAACGTGCAGGGCGACCGCACGGTCGGCATCGAGGAAAAACCGACGCAGGCGTTTCTCGACCGGCTCGGCGCGGCCTACGATTTCGAGCCGCCGCGCGAGCATGGCTACGACGTCGTCGAAACGATTCACGCGATGCTCGAAGGCAAGGTGAAGGTGTTTATCGGCCTGGGCGGAAATTTTTCGATCGCGACGCCCGACACGCCGCGCACCTGGGAAGCGATGCGCTCGTGCGATCTCACGGTGCACATCACGACGAAGCTCAACCGCAGCCATCTCGTACACGGCCGCGACGCGCTCATTCTGCCGACGCTCGGCCGCACCGAGATCGATGTTCAGAACGGCGTGCCGCAAGGCGTGTCCGTCGAGGATTCGATGAGCATGGTGCACATTTCGTACGGCATGAACAAGCCGGCCTCGGCGAATCTGCTTTCCGAAGTCGCGATCGTCGCACGCATGGCGCACGCGACGCTCGGCTCGGCCAAGGTCGACTGGCGCGCACATGAGGGCGACTACGCGCTGATCCGCGATGGCATCGAAAAAGTGCTCGACGGTTTCGAGCGCTACAACGAACGCCTGAAGCAGCCGGGCGGTTTTCATCTCGGCGTGGCGTCGCGCGATCGCGTCTGGAAGACGCCGAGCGGCAAGGCGCAGTTCATCGTGCACAGGATCGCGGTCGATACGCCGATCCACCGCGCCCGTGCGCTGTACGGCGACCGTCTCATGACGCTGATGACGACGCGTTCGCACGATCAGTACAACACGACGATCTACGGTCTCGACGATCGCTACCGCGGCGTGTACGGACAGCGGCGCGTGCTGTTCGCGAACCGCGAGGACATTGACATGCTCGGGTTCGAGCCGGGCGAACTGGTGGATATCACGAGCGTGTGGGACGACGGCATCGAGCGTCGCGTAGACGGTTTCAAGCTCGTCGAATACGACATTCCGCGTGGCTGTCTCGGTGCGTATTATCCGGAGACCAACCCGCTCGTGCCGCTGTCATCGGTTGCGGATGGCGCCGGTACGCCGACGTCGAAGTCCATTCCCGTGCTGCTGACGTCGTCCAGTCAGGCCATTGCTGCCTGAAACCGCTGCGCGACGCGATGCCGCCAAGCACGCGGCATCGCGCTCTCTCGCGCTGACGGATACGGCGTTCGAGCGCGGCGGCGCCGCTGAACCAGCGATCGGCGCATGCGCCCAGCATGGCGAGGATGCCGGCCCACGCGATCAACCCGGCGGCGAAGCTGTTGAATTCGCCGCTGAACCAGACGCCGCCGAGCATTGCGGCGGCGAACACCAGCATGACGATGGCGAACGGCGGGCAATGTTCGTGTTCGATATGAGCGCGGCCGCCAGCGCCCAAGCCCATTTGGTAGCCGCTGAGAGAATATGCGCTAATGGACTGCGCCATTTTGTCCTCCAGACTGTTATCAATTTGTGTTTCCACAAACTTACGCAGTTGGAGCGATGAGTAATACCAGACAATTCCTAACAACGCTTTCGACCTGTGGCGCTTGACTTTCGCCGAACCCCGCAAAACGCGATGCCACCGCGATTCACGCCTCATTTCGCTCCTGCGAACTCCTGAACATCGGCATCGGCTTCGCCGGCGAGCGGCACGACGCCGGACGGCCCCGTCGCATGCGGATGCAGCAACAGCGCGACGAGCCCGCTCCAGCCCGTCTGATGCGACGCGCCCACGCCGCGCCCGTTGTCGCCATGAAAATACTCGTGAAAGAGCACGAGATCGCGCGAACGCGGATCGGCCTGTAGCAGCGGATAGGCAGCCATCACCGGACGCTCGCCGTTCTTGTCGAGCAGAAAGAGCGTGGTCACGCGGCGCGCGAGTTCGTCGGCGATTTGCGCGAGCGAAAACTTCTGTCCCGAGCCCGTCGGATATTCGACGCGAAAATCATCGCCGTAATAGCGATGAAACTCGTGGATCGATTCGATCAGCAGATAGTTGACCGGCATCCACACCGGACCGCGCCAGTTCGAATTGCCGCCGAACACGCGCGAGTCGGATTCCGCCGGAAGATACTGGATGCCGAAGCTTTCGCTGTTGTGATAGAAGACGAACGGGTTATCGAGATGCACGCGTGACAGCGCGCGCACGCCGTGATCGGAAAGGAATTCGGTTTCGTCGAGCATGCGCCTGAGCAGCGCCTTCATGCGATGCCCGCGCAACAGCGACAGCAGCACGCTGTTGCCCTGACCCGCCACGTTCCAGCGCGACACGAGCCTCGAAAGATCCGTTCGATGTTCGAGAAACCAGTGCAGCCGTTCGCGCAATTCCGGCAGCGAGCGATACACCTTCGGCTCCAGCACATGCACGGCGAAAAGCGGAATCAGCCCGACGATGGACCGCACGCGCATCGGCACATTGGTTCCGTCGGGCAGGCGCAGCTTGTCGTAGAAGAACTCGTCCTCGCTGTCCCAGAGACCGGTGTCGCAATCGTCCTCGCAGCTCACCGCTTCCGCGATATACAGGAAGTGCTCGAAGAACTTCACGGCGATATCGACGAACACCTTGTTCGCGTATGCGAGCTCGAGCGCGATACGCATCAGATCGAGCGCGTACGCGGCCATCCATGCGGTGCCGTCGGCCTGATCGATGTGGCCGCCCGTCGGCAGCGGCGACGAGCGATCGAAGATGCCCACGTTGTCCAGGCCGAGAAAGCCGCCCTGGAAAATGTTCTTGCCGTCGGCATCCTTGCGATTCACCCACCATGAGAAGTTGAGCAGCAGCTTGTGGAACACGAGTTCCAGAAAATCGCGATCGCCCTTGCCGGTGATCGCGCGGTCGATCTCGTAGACGCGCCACGTCGCCCACGCGTGCACGGGCGGATTGGCATCGCCGAAAGCCCATTCGTACGCGGGCAATTGACCGTTCGGATGCTGATAGCGGTCCTTCACCAGCAATAGCAACTGACGTTTCGCGAACTCCGGATCGATGAGCGCGAACGCCGCCGCATGAAACGCGAGGTCCCACGACGCGTACCACGGATATTCCCACTTGTCCGGCATCGACACGATGTCCGCGTTGCACAGATGCCGCCAGTCCGAATCGCGTCCGGTGCGCCGCTGCTTCGGCGGCTTCGGCTGAAGCGGATCGCCGTCGAGCCAGCGCGTCACATCGAACTGATAGTACTGCTTCGACCACAGCATGCCGGCGAGTGCCTGGCGTTGCACGAGCCGCTGATCGGCATCGGCGATATCGTGCTGCAGCGCGCCGTAAAACTCGTCGGCTTCCGCGATGCGTCGCGCGAAGAGACCATCGACGTCGAGCGGCACGGCGTCCGGCGCGGACTCGGGCCGCCAGCGCAGATACACGACCGCCTTGCCGAGCGGCTCCAGTTCGAGATGCGCGTGCGCGGCCGCGCGCGTGCCCTTGTCGCGGCGAATCGCGTCTTCGTCGCCTTGCAGGATGTAATCGTTGAAGCCGTCCTTGAACGGTCCCGTGCCTTCCATGTGGAAGAGACGCCTGACGTTGGTCTCGTTCTCGCAGAAGAGCCATTCCATCGCGCTCGCGTCCGGCGACCACGCGGTGACGACCATCGGTTCGTGCGCGCCCTGTTCGGCGAGCACGTAGGTGCCTTCGCCCTGCACCGTTTCCACCTTCAGCGAGGGCTTGATCGGCGTCGGCTTCCACGACCAGGTATTGCGCGCCCAGATTTGCGGCAGCACGTCGAGCGCGGCCCGCACGTCGCTGCGATTCTCGATCGTCACGCGCATCACGATGTCGTCCGGCGTGTGCTTCGCGTATTCGACCTGCACGTCGAAGTAACGCGCGTCGTCGAACACGCCCGTGTCGAGCACTTCGTATTCGGGCATGTCGGCGCCGCGCCGCGCGTTTTCATCGACGAGATCGGCATACGGATACGCCGCATGCGGATACTTGTAGAGCATGCGCATGTAGGAATGCGTCGGCGTGCCGTCGATGTAGAAGTACAGTTCCTTCACGTCCTCGCCGTGATTGCCTTCCTGGTTCGTCAGACCGAAGAGCCGCTCCTTGATGATCGGATCGCAGCCGTTCCAGAGCGCGAGCGAGATGCACCAGTTGAGTTTGTCGTCGCCGAAACCGGCGATACCGTCCTCGCCCCAGCGATACGCGCGGCTGCGCGCATGATCGTGCGGAAAGTATTCCCACGCGGTGCCGAATTCGCTGTAGTCCTCGCGCACGGTGCCCCATTGGCGTTCGCTCAGATACGGTCCCCAGCGCTGCCAGCGTGGGCAGTCCTTCGAATGGAGCCGCAGGCCCTCGACGGTTTCGAGCTGGTTGACGGGGCGCGATTTCGACATGGGCGACTCCTCGATGGCGGCGTGCTGAACGACGGGCAAGTCTCGTAATTTAGCGCGTTTTGACGCCGGCCCGCGCGCGCCGCGCTAGGTTGCGCCGAGCAGCTTTTCGATGCGCAGGAGCTCCGCGAGCGACCACGCCTGAAACGGCGTCCCGCCGGGCGTGTGCGGCGCATCGGCATCGGCGACTTCGCTGACGTGATCGAGACCGTAGCGATCGAGATGCGCGTAGAGCGGCGTCAGAAAACGCTCGCGCGCGCCCGCCGCGCCGTGCACGCGCACCCACGCCTCGACGAACGGGCCGATCAGCCACGGCCAGACGGTGCCCTGGTGATACGCGCCATCGCGATCCAGCACGCCGCCCGCGTAGTTCGCCCTGTAGGCCGGATCGGACGGCGCGAGCGTGCGCAAACCGGGCGGCGTGAGAAGTTGCGTTTCGACCTGATCGACGACCGCGCGCGCGATATCGCCATCGACGAGCGGAAACGGCAAGCCGCCGACCGCGAAGATCTGATTCGGGCGAATCGATCGATCGACGCGACCGGGTTCGTGATCGACGTCGACGACATCGAAGAGCGTATGCGTGTCCGGATCGACGAAACGCGCGGCGAACGACAACTGCGCCTGATCGCGCAACGCCTGCCAGCGCGGATTCCACGCGCTCGCGATCGTGAGCGCGTTGATCCACAGCGCCTGCACCTCTACCGGCTTGCCGATACGCGGCGTCACGACCCAGTCGCCTGCCTTCGCGTCCATCCATGTGAGCTGGACGCCGGGCACGCCCGCGCGCAGCAGACCGTCCACATCGGCGGCGATGCGAAAGCGCGTGCCGCGCGAATAGCCGTCGAGAATCGCATCGACGGCGCTTTGCAGGCGGCTCGTCGTCGCCGCGTGCGCGTGCCCCGTCGCCAGATAATCGTGCGCGGCGACGACGAACCACAGCGAGGCATCGACGGAGTTGTATTCGGGCAGGCCGCCGCTGTCCGGAAAGCGGTTCGGCACCATGCCTTCGGAAATCGTATCGGCCCATTCGAGCAGGATCGATTCCGCTTCCTGATGCCGGCCGGACGCGAGCAGGAGGCCGCGCATCGAGATGAAGGTGTCGCGGCCCCAGTCGGTGAACCACGGAAAGCCCGCGATGATCGTTTTGCCGACATTGCGCGTGACGACGTACGCATCGGCGCTGCGCGCGAGCCGCGAGCCGAACGCCGCGCGCCGTTCCTTTTCCCGCGAGGCGAGATGCGATGCGTGCGCGAGCGCGCTGTCTTCGAACGGCTTGTCGTGGCCCGCGTGCGCGTGGAGGATCATCACGGCTTCGCCGCGCGCGAGATCGAAGCTGAAGATGCCGGGCGTCGCGAGGTCTTCGGTGAAATCGAGTCCGCGCTCGCGTTCGCGCACGTAGCAGAAGTTGCGATACCAGTCGGGGGCGTGATCGTAAGCGCCGTTCGACGTGACGCAAATCGTCGGCAAATCGCCATACGGCTGCCATTGCACGCGCTCGCCTTCCAGTGTGGCATCGAAGGAAAATGCCGCGTTTTCGTGGTGCAGCGCGTGGTAGTCGCGGCCTGAGAGCAGCGGGCGGACTTCCAACTTGGCCGCTTTCGATGCGCCCTCGAGACGCCAGCGCAGGACGGTTTGGCGGGCTTCCTTTGCAACGAACGCTTCTGCGACGATGATCGTTGCGTCGTCGTTACCGATGCGGTAGCGCCATGTGGGCCACGGATCTGTATCGAATGAAAGGAGGCTTGCCGTCGTGTCGGGATAGAGGATGTCGGGGGCGTAGCGCTGCATCGTCAGAGGGATACGCGCGTTGCCCGTTTCGAGCCATGCTTCCATGCCGTTGATGAGCACGACACGGCCGGCGGGCGGTTGAGTCGCCGTCAGCAGCAGCGCTTGGTAGCGACGTGTGCGCATCGTGCCGACCGTGCCGGAGGCGAAACCGCCGTAAGCATCGGGTTCGAGCCATTCGTCTTCCAGACGCGCAGCGTCGATCGGCGATTCATCGGTGCGTTCGATGCGTGTCATGGTTTTTGTTTTTTTGCTGGATTGCGTGTTCGTGGCGGCTCGGGGTTTCGCCGGATCCCGCTTTCGTGGCGGCTCGGGGTTTCGCCGGATCCCGCTTTCGCGTCGGTCTATTAGCACTGCCCCTGTGCGGGGCGGCACTCACTTTCTTTGCTGCTGCAAAGAAAGTAAGCAAAGAAAGCAGCTTCCGATACGCCCGCGGTCACACGCAATTTGGGTAGTCCTCTCGTCCATCGTGGGCTGCCTAAAGAGTGCCCTCATCACAATCACCGGGCTTGGCTCGCGCACGGTCTGACTAGCTAGTAGTTACAACGCGCGGGTCCAGCAATCATACATCCGGCACAGCGCTACGCGCTGCCGCCCGGTATGCAAGGGAAACCAACGTGCGGCGATTGCAGTGAGATGGAGACGTTAGTAGAGAAGCACATGCATCCCCGATTGACCGGTCGGCCGCGAAGCGGGCTGGAGCTATTTCGTGCTGAACCCGTTTGGTGTGTGGTGCGATGAGACGGACCGTGCGCGAGCCAAGCCCGATGGGGCCTATGAGGGCACTCTTTAGGCAGCCCACGATCGACGAGAGGACTACCCAAATTGCGTGTGACCGCGGGCGTATCAGGAGCTGCTTTCTTTGCTTACTTTCTTTGCAGCAGCAAAGAAAGTAAGTGCCGCCCCGCACAGGGGCAACGCTAATAGACCGACGCGAAAACGGGATCCGGCGAAACCCCGACCCGACACAATCACGGGATTCAGCGAAGAAACAAAATCAACCAAGAACCACACTCACAGCGTGAATCAAAATCCCGACAGCGCCTCCCACAAGCGTCCCATTCACGCGAATGAACTGCAAATCCCGCCCAATATTAAGCTCAACATCCCTGACGAGCGTCGCATCGTCCCACTGCTTGACGGTGGCGGCAATATGCTTCGCGATGCCATCGCGCAACTCCGGCGCAAGCGCCTTCAAAGCATCGCGCATATGCTCGTTAATCGACTCGCGCAATGCCGGATCGCTGCCGAGCGCCTCGGCAAAACCGCCCGCCATCGCGACGACCTTCGCATGCAGCGCCGAATCCGGCCGCTTGATATCCGCATCGAGCCACGCGATGAACTCGTCCCACAGCCCGTTCACGTATGTCCGCAACTCGGGCCGCTCCAGCCACTCACGCTTGTGCTCGTCGATGCGCGCCTTGAACGCCGGATCCGTCTTCAACCGCTCGACAAACCGCTCCACGGCCGCATCGAAAGCCTTGCGACGCTCGTGCTCGGGATCGCTGCTTACATCGTGCAGCCATTGATTCGCGCCGCGCACGAGACCGGCCGCAAACTTGTTGCCAAGGTCTTCAGCATTCAGTCCGACGAATCCCAGCATACCGACGAGCTTCGGATACTCCTCGCCCGCAACCGCGACGATGCGCGTCGCGAGCATCTCCTGCACTTCGGGCTTGTCGAGCCACCCGGCCAGTTGCTTCAGGCCCTCATCGAGCAGCAACTGATGACGCCGGTCCGATATCAGCGTCGACAGCACGCTTCCCGTCGCGCTCGCCAGATCGAACGACTCCGCGCGACGGCGCAGCGTCTCGTAGAGCATCGACTTCACGCGCTCGTCATCGACGAAAGACAGCAGTTGCCCGACCGCGCCCACGGCCTTCTTGCCGAGCAACTCGGCATTGGCAGGCTCGGCCAGCCACATCGACAGACGGCTCGCCGGATCGAACGCATTCACGCGCGCGACGAGCGCATCGGTGCCGAGAAAACGGTCGCGAACGAACACGGCCAGGTTGTCCGCGACGCGCGCCTTGTTCGCGGGCAGGATCGCGGTGTGCGGAATCGGCACGCCAAGCGGATGCCGAAACAGCGCGACCACCGCGAACCAGTCGGCGAGCGCGCCGACCATCGCGGCTTCCGCGAACGACGACACCCACGCCCACGCGCCCGCATCGTGCTGGCTTTTCGCGAGCGCGAACAAGGCGCCGGCCGCGACGAGCAGCCCGGCGGCGAACCATTTCATTCTTCTCAGCGCGACGGCTTTGTCCTGCGTTTCCATCTATGTCGGTTTCATGGTTTTGATGAGGCCGAAAGCTTACCAGCAGCGCGTTGCAAATCCCGAAGGACTTCGACGGCGCGTTCGCCCTCTTCGACCGGAACGAAGATGTGATCGTGATACGCCGCCGCAATCACATTGCAACTGATGTTCGCCTCGCCGAGCGCACGCGCGAACGCCGCCGTCAAGCCGACCGCGTTCAGATCCGAATGAACGGTCAGCGTGATCCAGGCCGCGCGAAAGAGCGGCGCGACGCCGGCCGCCTGCGCCGCGCTTTCTTCCATCACGACCGTCAATCCCTCGCGCTCGCGGAACGTCGCGACGATGTCCGCGCCGCTCGCCACCGCATCGTGCGGCAGCGACGCGAACACGTACGCGCCCGGCTGCAGTTCGGGCTCCATCGACGCGATCAGCGTATCGAGATCACGCAGCATCTTCGGTCTCCCGTGTCCGCGCCAAAACCGGCCGCAGCGCAGCGCCGGTATGACTGCGCGGATGCGTCGCGAGCGTGTCCGGGTCCGCCGCCGCGACGATCGTGCCGCCATTCACGCCGCCTTCCGGGCCGAGATCGAGCACCCAGTCGGCTTCGGCGATCACATCGAGATCGTGTTCGATGACGATCACGCTATGCCCGCCATCCACCAGACGATGCAGCACGCGTATCAGCTTCGCGACGTCCGCCATATGCAGGCCGACGGTCGGCTCATCGAGCACATAAAGCGTGTGCGGCGGCTTCTGGCCGCGCCGCGTGACGTCGTCGCGCACTTTCGACAGTTCGGTGACGAGCTTGATGCGCTGCGCCTCGCCGCCCGACAGCGTCGGCGACGGCTGGCCGAGCGTCAGATAGCCGAGGCCGACATCGCGCAGCAATTGCAGCGGATGCGCGATGCTCTGCATCGACGCGAAGAACTCGACGGCTTCGTCGATCTCCATCGTCAGCACTTCGCCGATGTTCTTGCCGCGCCATGTCACCGCGAGCGTTTCCGGATTGAAGCGCTGGCCGTGGCACACGTCGCACGGCACTTTGACATCGGGCAGGAAGCTCATCGCGATGGTCCGCACGCCCTGGCCTTCGCATGCCGGGCAACGGCCATCGCCCGTGTTGAACGAGAAACGCGACGGCGTGTAGCCGCGCGCGCGGGCCTCGAGCGTATCGGCGAAGAGCTTGCGGATCGTGTCCCACATGCCGATGTAGGTGGCCGGGCACGAACGCGGCGTCTTGCCGATCGGCGTCTGATCGACTTCGAGCACGCGATCGATAGCCTCGAAACCGGTTACGCCCGCGCAGCCCTGCCACGCATGCGCGACATCGAACGTCGGACGCGGCGCTTCGCGCGCGAGCACGCTGGCGCGCGACCCGGCAGCGGGCTTGTCCGCTTGCGCGGCCTTGCGCGCGCGCCGCACCGCAGGCGACGACAACACCGAACGGCCGACGGCATCGAGCAGGTTCGTCATCAGCACGTCGCGCGCGAGCGTCGATTTGCCCGAACCCGACACGCCCGTAATCGCGACGAGCCGATTCAGCGGCATCGTCGCCGTCACGTTGCGCAAGTTGTGCAGCGTCGCACCTTCGACCGTCAGCCATTGCTCCGGCACGGCGGCGCGCTTCGCGGTCGCCGCGCGCACTTCGCGGCGCGGCTGCAACGGATGCACGATCGGATTCGCGAGGAACTGGCCCGTGAGCGACGCCTTGTGCGCCGCGAGATCCGTCACGTTGCCCTGCGCGACGACCGTACCGCCGCGCTTGCCCGCGCCCGGCCCGATATCGATGATGTGATCCGCGCGGCGAATCGTGTCTTCGTCATGCTCGACGACGACGAGCGTATTGCCCTTGTCGTTCAGCTTCTTGAGCGCGGAGAGCAGGATCAGGTTGTCGCGCGGATGCAAACCGATGGTCGGTTCATCGAGCACGTAACACACGCCTTGCAGATTACTGCCGAGTTGCGCCGCGAGACGGATGCGCTGCGCTTCGCCGCCGGAAAGCGTCGGTGCGGCGCGATCGAGGCTCAAATAGCCGAGCCCGACTTCTTCGAGGAATTGCAAGCGCCCTTCGATTTCACTGACCACGTCACGCGCGATATCCGCATCGCGGCCCTTGAGCTTGAGCGATGCAATCCACTCGCGCGTATCGCTGACGGTCCATCGTCCGACTTCCGTGATCGGATAATTGCCGAACGTGACGGCGCGCGCAACATCGTTCAGACGCGTGCCTTCGCATTCCGGGCAGGGCTGATCCACGATATCGTCCGGTTCCTGATCGACCGAGCCGATGCTCTGCTCGCGTCCGCGATCGTCTTGCGCGAAGAGCGTGTCGTCGAACGCGGCGCGCTGTTCGCGCGTGAGCTTCACGCCCGTCCCGACGCATGTGTTGCACCAGCCGTGTTTGCTGTTGTACGAGAACATGCGCGGATCGAGCTCCGGATAACTCGTGCCGCAAACGGGGCACGCGCGCTTCGTCGAGAACACGCGCGTTTCTTCCTTGCCGCGACGCGCGCCGTCGTGCCACGACCCATGCAGTTCATCGAGCGGCGCGCACAGATGCATGACGCCCTTGCCGATTTCGAGCGTGTCGTCGAGCAAACGCCGCAGTTCCGCTTCGTTGTCCGCCGACACGACGAGATCCGCAACCGGCAATTCGATCGTATGTTCACGGAAGCGATCGAGCTTCGGCCACGGACTCACGGGCAGGAATTCGCCATCCACACGCAGATGCGTATTGCCGCGCGCCTTCGCCCATTTCGCGAGATCGGTATAGACGCCCTTGCGATTGACGACGAGCGGCGCGAGCAGTCCGACATGCTGCCCCTTGAAATCGCGCATGATCTGCGCGGCGATCGATTCGGAACTTTGCGACTGGACCGGCGTGCCATCGTGAATGCAATGCTGAATGCCGAGCTTCACGTACAGCAAGCGCAGGAAGTGCCAGACTTCGGATGTCGTCGCGACC
This sequence comes from Caballeronia sp. ATUFL_F2_KS9A, assembly GCF_023630765.1. NCBI lineage: Bacteria > Pseudomonadati > Pseudomonadota > Betaproteobacteria > Burkholderiales > Burkholderiaceae > Caballeronia > Caballeronia sp. ATUFL_F2_KS9A. The sequence continues at coordinate 42,429 of NZ_JALQEK010000030.1, forward strand.
GTCGATTTGCGTCCGCCGCGCGACAGGCGCTGCTCGATCGCGACGGTCGGCGGAATGCCATAGACGGCATCGACTTCCGGACGGCCCGCCGGCTGCACGATGGAGCGCGCATATGCGTTCAGCGATTCGAGGTAACGGCGCTGACCTTCGTGGAAAAGAATATCGAACGCGAGCGTCGACTTGCCCGAACCGGACACGCCCGTCACGACGTTGAACTTGTTATGCGGAATATCGACATCGAGCGACTTCAGATTGTGCTCGCGCGCGTTGACGATCCGCACCACGTTCTCGCCCTGCAACGCACGTCGCGCGCTCGCGACTTCCGCCGCGAGTTGCAGCGGCACGCCCGCGCGCTTTTGAGCCGCGCCGGGCGCCATCGCTTCTTCGTATTCGACCAGCGCGCGGCCCGTATGCGATTGTTCGCATGCCGAAACATCGTCCGGCGTGCCGACGCATACGAGCTGCCCGCCGCCATCGCCGCCTTCCGGACCGAGATCGATGATCCAGTCGGCCGCGCGAATCACATCGAGATTGTGTTCGATGACGATCAGCGAATGACCGCGTTCGAGCAGGCGCCGCAGTGCCTGCATCAGCTTCGCGATGTCGTCGAAATGCAGGCCCGTCGTCGGCTCGTCGAACATGAAGAGACGGCTTTCGCTCTTGCTGGTCTGCGACGTTTCGGCGAGAAAGCCCGCGAGCTTCAGACGCTGCGCCTCGCCGCCCGAAAGCGTCGGCACGGGCTGGCCGAGCTTCACGTATTCGAGACCGACATCGACGATCGGCTGCAGCACGCGCAGCACTTCCTTGTCGCCGGCGAACAGCGCGACGGCTTCGCTCACCGTCAGCTCGAGCACATCGGCGACGCTCAACTGACGATCGCCGCGCTCGATCTTCACTTCGAGGATTTCCGCGCGATAACGGCGTCCGTCGCAATCGGGGCAACGCAAGTAGACATCGCTCAGGAACTGCATCTCGACGTGCTCGAAGCCCGAGCCGCCGCACGTCGGGCAGCGTCCATCGCCCGAGTTGAAGCTGAACATGCTCGCGCTATAGCCGCGCTGCAACGCGAGCGGCGCCTTCGCATAGAGCTTGCGAATTTCGTCGAACGCGCCGACATAGCTCGCCGGATTCGAGCGCGCCGTGCGGCCGATCGGCGACTGATCGACGAACACGACGTCGCTCAAATGCTCCGCGCCCTTCAGGTCGCGATACGCGCCGGGCGCTTCCGTCGCCTTGCCGAAGTGACGCATCAGCGCGGGCGCGAGCACGTCCTGGATCAGCGTCGATTTGCCCGAGCCCGATACGCCCGTCACGCACACGAGACGTTGCAGCGGAATGTCGACCGTCACGTCGCGCAGGTTGTGATCGCTCGCGCCTTCGAGCGTGAGGCGCGGCGTGTTCGCATCGACGACGCGGCGATTCCAGTTCGACGCATGCGCGACATGCTTGCGGCCGCCGAGATACGCGCCGGTGAGTGTGTCGGTGACTTGAATGTCGTCGGGTGCGCCGTCATAGACGATCTGCCCGCCGCGCTCGCCCGGACCCGGTCCCATGTCGATGAGACGATCGGCCGCGAGCATCACCGACGGATCGTGCTCGACGACGACGAGCGTATTGCCCGCGTCGCGCAGACGATGCATCGCTTCGACGATGCGGTTCAGATCGCGCGGATGCAAACCGATGCTCGGTTCATCGAGCACGAACAGCGTGTTGACGAGCGACGTGCCGAGCGCGGTCGTCAGATTGATGCGCTGCACTTCGCCGCCGGACAGCGTGCGCGACTGGCGATCGAGCGTCAGATAACCGAGACCGACATCGCAGAGATATTTCAGGCGCGTGCGGACCTCGGCGTGCAAGAGCTTGAGCGCTTCGTCGAGCAAGGTCGACGGCAGCGTCAGCGAATCGAAGAAGCGGCGGATGCGCTCGATCGGCATCAGCATCAGATCGTGCACTGTGAGGCCCGGCAGCGCTTCGAGTTGCGCGCGCGTCCAGTCGACGCCTTCCGGCATGAAGCGATCGTGCGGCGCAAGCACTGCGTCGGCCTGTTCCTTCGTGCCGAGACGCCACAGCAGCGATTCGGTTTTCAGACGCGCGCCGGCGCACACCGGACACGTCGTATAGCTGCGATATTTCGACAGCAGCACGCGGATGTGCATCTTGTACGCCTTCGACTCCAGATAATCGAAGAAGCGCTGCACGCCGTACCACTGGTTCTGCCACTTGCCCGTCCAGTCCGGAGAGCCCTTGATGACCCAGTCACGCTCCTGCTGCGTGAGATCCTTCCACGGCACGCCGAGGCGAATGCCCGCCTTCGCGCCGTAGCGCACGAGATCGTCCTGGTTCTCTTTCCACGCGGGCGTCTGCAATGTCTTGATCGCGCCTTCGCGCAGCGTCTTCTTTTCATCGGGGATGACGAGACCGTAATCGACGCCGATCACGCGTCCGAAGCCGCGGCACGTCTCGCAAGCGCCATACGCGGAGTTGAACGAGAACAGCGCCGGCTGCGGATCGGCGTAGCGCAGATCGCTTTCCGGGCTGTGCAGGCCGGTGGAAAAACGCCAGATCTCCGGCTCGCCTTCGTCTTTCAGCACATAGACGTCGACGCGGCCCGTGCCGCGCAGCAACGCGCTTTCGATCGCCTCCAGCGCACGCGAACGCTCGATGTTCTGCAAGCGAAAACGATCCGCGACGACATCGAGCATCTGCCGTTTGCCGCTTGCGGTTTCGACGTGGCGTTTCGCCTGCACGCGCGTATAGCCGCTCGCGGAGAGCCACTGCTCGACCTCCTCGTCGCTCGCGGTGTCGGGCAATTCGACCGGAAACGTGATCGCGAGACGCGGATCATCGGCCCGCGTGCGTTCGAGCAGTTCGGCGTAGATCGTCTCGGGCGTGTCGTGACGCACGCGATGCGACGTCTTCTTGTCGAAAAGTTCGGCGGCGCGCGCGTAGAAGAGCTTCAGATGATCGTTCAGTTCGGTCATCGTGCCGACGGTCGAACGCGAACTGCGCACCGGATTCGTCTGGTCGATGGCGATCGCGGGCGGCACGCCGTCCACGCGATCGACCTGCGGACGGTCCATCCGGTCGAGAAACTGGCGCGCGTACGCGCTGAAGGTTTCGACGTAGCGCCGCTGGCCTTCCGCGTAGAGCGTGTCGAACACGAGGCTCGACTTGCCGGAACCGGACGGGCCGGTCACGACCGTCATCTGGCCGGTGTGCAGGTCGAGATCGAGATTCTTGAGGTTGTGCTGACGTGCGCCGCGAATGCGGATTGCGTTATTCGATGCCAATTTTTCAACCGGTTCAATGAGTTAGGCGGCATCCTCGAAGTGTTCGACGAGGTCGCACGAGTGTTCGGAAGTGCGTGGCCGCCATAGCGATCAGTACTGTACACGCATACAGTGTTTGCCGCCAAACGTGTCGGAAGTGTCCGGTGACACTGCGCAAGGCGCTCGCCTGCTCGGCGATCACTTCAGATGTTCGATGACCGCATCCGCGACGGCATCCGGCGCCTCGCGCAGCGGAAAATGCCCGGCGCCATCGATAACGACGCGCCGATAGCCCGCCGTGAAGTAGCGCGCTTGGCCTTCCGAGCTCGCCGGTTCGTCGCAGGCGTCCGCGCCGCCTTGAATCATCAAGGCCGGTACGCCGATGCGATCGATCGTCGCAAGCCGCGCGTACAGATCGGCGAGCGCCGGATCGGACGGCTGATCGCTCCGCCAGCGCCGGCGATACGCGTTCAGCGTGATCGGCACCCAGTCGGGATTGTCGAATGCGCGCGCCGTCGCCGCGAATTCGGCTTCGTCGAACCAGCCGGGCGGCGACCATGTGTCCCACTGGATGCGCGCGAAGCCTTTGGGATCGGCGGCGACGGCGTCCGGGCCGCCGTCGAGCGACATGAACCATTGGTACCAGAAGCGCCGCGCCTGCGAGAAGTCGGGCAATTCGAAGACGCCGCGCGGCTGATACGCCAGCGCGAGCGCGGCCATGCGGCGCACGCGCTCGGGAAACAGCGTGGCGATCGTGTAGGCGGCGCGCGCGCCCCAGTCGTGGCCGACGACATCGAAGGTGGCGATGCCGAGCGCATCGGCGAGATCGACGGCGTCTCGCGCGAGCGCGACGCCCGAGCCGTCGCGCACGGCGTCGTCGCGCAGGAAACGCGTGCCGCCCGCCCCGCGCAACTCCGGCACGACGGTTCGATAGCCGGCGTCGTTGAGCCGCGCGGCCACGGCATTCCACGCGCGCGCCGCATCCGGCCATCCGTGGATCAGCAGCACGACGGGCGCGTCGGCGGGACCGGAATCGGCGTAAGAAATATCGAGCGTCAGCGTGCGCGCGTGGCGTGCGAAATCCAGCATGGCGAGACTCCTCGAAAGCGAGGAGTCATTCTAGCGAGCAGTGAAAACACGCGCTCGGCGCGCTCACGCCCCGATCAACACCCCGCTCCTGATCGCCTTCTCACCCGTTACGCGCCCCATCGGCGCGCCCGCGTACACGAAGCGGACCGCGCGTCGCATGTAGAACACGCCGTCGTTGGCCGTCGTGACGGTCGTCACCGAGTCGGTGACCGGATCGACGATATCGAACACCGGATCGCCCGCTTGCAGCCGCGCGCCCACTTTCGCGCGATACACGACGATCCCGCTCGCCGGCGCCGTCAGTTGCTGGCTGCCCGCGAGCGGCGTCGCGGCTTGCGCGAGCGGCGGCGCGTCCTTCGCCTCGCCTTCGATCACGCCGCGCGCGATCAGAAAATCGACGATGGCCTCCGCATCCTGCGACGCCGTGTCGTAATCGACATCGCGCTGGCCGCGATGCTCGATCGTCGCCGCAATGTTCGGCGCGCCGAGCGGCGTTGCATCGCCGAGGCGCTCGCGCAGCTCGTTCCACAAAAGCGCATGAACCTCGTCGAATGATTGACCGCCCGAATCCGTCGCCAGCAGCACGCCGTTCGCGCCGAGATAGCGCGCGAGCGGCTCGATCGCGGGCCAGCTCGCGGGACTCGTGTAGATGTGCATCGTCGCTTCGAGCGAGCAATGCAGATCGAGCACGACATCCGCTTTCGACGCCAGCCCGAGCAGCGCAAGCCGCAGCGATTCGAACTCGTTCTTCGCGGTCGTTTCGCCGAGCATCTCGACGAGCGCGCCGCGCAGCAGACGCGCGTTGTGCGCGGCATCGCCGGACGATAAGCGCGCGCCCACGCGTTCGATCAGCGCGGCAGCGGACGGCATCGGAAAATCGCGGTTGAAGTTGTGGCCGCTGTTCGCCTCGAAGCGCCCGAGGAATTGCCCGAGCACATGCTGCGACAAGCCGATGGGATTCGCCACCGGCACCAGCACGATTTCGCCGCGCATGCGCCCTTCGGCTTCGAGCGCGGCGAGACGCTGCTTCAAGGTCCACGCGGTGAGCATGGCGGGGGTTTCGTCGGCGTGCAGCGACGCTTGCAGATAAACGCTTTCGCCGTTCGCGGCATCGCCGAAATGAAAGCTGACGAGTTCGCGCGACGTGCCGAGCGTCGTCGACACGAGCGGATGACGTTGAGTGTGCATGTTCAGTCGCCGTAGACGTCGAAATCGAAATACTTGCGCGCGATTCTTTTATACGTGCCGTCCGCGCGCATGTCGCCCACGGCCTTGTCGACCTGGGCCTTCAGCGCCGCATCCTCCTGCCGCAGACCCATGCCGACGCCGTGATCGCCCATCGACAGCGGCTCGCCGACGAACGCGAAGCCCGCGCCGCGCGGCGTCTTCAGAAAGCCGTGCTCCGCTTCGACGGAACCGAGCAGCGCGGCATCGATGCGTCCCGCAGTCAGATCGTTGAGCACGCCGTCCATGCTCTGATACGCGACCACTTCGACGCCGCCCGGCTGCCAGTTCTTCATCGCGTAGGTTTCGAACTGGCTGCCGCTCTGCACGCCGATGCGCTTGCCGCGCAAGCCCTGCGCGCTCGCCGTGAGCGGCGCGCCCTGCTTCGCGATCAGCCGCGAGCGGAACTGGAAGAGCTTGGTGGAGAAAGCGATCTGCTTCATGCGCTTGTCGGTGATCGCCATCGACGACATGATCCCGTCGATCTTGCGGGCCTGCAGCGCGGGAATCATCCCCGAGAACTCGAGTTCGACCCACTGGCAGCGCATCGCGATGCGGCGGCAGATTTCATCGCCGAGATCCACGTCGAAGCCCGCGACGTGGCCATCGGGCGTCTTCACGTCCATCGGCGGATAACCGGGATCGATGCCGAGGCGCAAGGTGTCGGCGTCTTTAGCGTGAACCGGCGCGGCGGCGGCGAGCGCGGCGGCGAGAAAAAGCGTGCTGAGTCTGAGCATGAACGCGGTGCCTCCTGATTGTGGCCACCGATGGTACGGGCCCAAAACGCTCGTAAAAAGAGGCGTTTTGCTTATCATGTTCAGTTTTTGAGATCACCGACGGAGACGCGGAACGTGGATCTGACTCTCACGCAGTTGCGCATGTTCGTCGCCGTCGCCGATGCGGGCAGCGTGCGCGCCGCCGCGCGCCGGCTCGACGTTGCGCCAAGCGGCATCACGCAGCAGTTGCAGAAGCTCGAAGCGATCGCGGGCGGGCCGCTCTTCGAACGCGACGTGCGCGGCGCGCGGCTCACGCCGATCGGCGAGCGCTTGCGTGTACGCGCCGACTTGATTCTGGGGGAATGCCGCAAGACGGAAGACGAGATGCGCCAGTTGCGCGGCGAACTGACGGGTCGCGTCGCGCTCGGACTCGCGGCCGAAGCGACCATGCGGCTTTTTCCCGCGCTGCTGGCGAGCTATCGGGAGCGCTGTCCGCGCATCGATGTGCATCTGACGAGCGCGACGTCGCGGATGCTGACTTCGTGGGTACGCGACGGCAGCCTCGATTTCGCGCTCGCGCTGATCGCACCGGGCGCGGACATCCACGACATGGAAACGACGCCGCTCTTCGATTCCGACGTCGCGGTGATCGCGCGGCGCGGTCATCCGCTCGCACGTTCGCGCGCACTGGCCGACTTGCAGAACGCCGAATGGGTCAGCACACGCCAGCGCGGCGGCGGCGCGCCGGCCAACAAGCTATCGGCGCTCTTCGAGCACGCGAAGCTCGCGCCGCCGCGCATCGCCGCGACGACCGAAGCGGTCTTCGACACGCTGCATTGCCTTGCGTCGAGCGATTATCTCGGGCTCGAACCCGCGAGCCTCGCCGGACATCCGTTCTTTCGCGAGCACGTCGAGATCGTGCCGATCGCCGAACGTGCCGGGAAAACGCCCGTCTGCCTGCTGCGCCGCGCGGGCGTGCCGCTCACGCCCGCCGCGCAGGAACTCGCGACGATGGCCGTGTCGTACGCCCGGATGCTGCCGATTCAACGCGATGCGTGACGCGCATGCGAGCCTTTGGACTTCGCGGCCGCGTTCCTGCGGCGCGTCGCCCAGCCCTTCTTCGCGGCTGCCGAGCGATCCGCCGCCGAGCGCCGGCTCGCGGCTGCATGCGTCTGCCGCGACAGCGACTTGTGCGAAGCGGCCTTGGTGCTTTCGCGCTTGAGCACGCGCGTGGACGTTGCCGAGCGCTTCGCCTTCGACTCCGTGCTCGGGCTCTTCTTCGTCCGATGCGCGGCCTTGGTGTCCTGCGCGGCCTTCTTGCGTGTCGCCTCGGACGCCGTGCCCTTCTTCGGCGGCTTCATCTTCACGCCTGAGCGACGCGCCTCGGACAAACCGATGGCGATGGCCTGCTTCGCCGATTTCGCGCCGTGCTTGCCCTCGCGAACGTGATCGATCTGCTCCTTCACGAATGCGCCGGCTTGCGTGCTCGGGGACTTGCCTTCGCGTTTGGCTTTCGCCGCGCGCTCGAGAGTTTTCTTTTCGGGCATGTCGGACCTCCTTGGTGAAGTGGACTTGCCCTGACGAAGCGAGCAACGTGCGTGCCCGCCTCGCCCGAAAACCTTACTGCGTAAGACGCAGCACGCCGAGATTGCCCGCGATCTGCTGGAAGATCTGATTGAGCGTCGTGTTGCTCGGCGCGTGATAGTAGTTGCCGGGGCTCGCGCAGTTCTGCATCGTCGTCTGCGCGCTCACGCTGGCCGTATCCGTTCCGTAAGTGCCGAACGTAATCGAATAGATGATGATGCCGTCCTGCTTCATCGCCGAGCACACCGCGAGCTGGTAGGTGTTGATGTCGTCGACGGAGCCCATCGAGCCGGGGCCTTTGGGGAACACCGTGCTCGACGTCAGATCCGCGCGGCCCACGCCCGACAATCCGTTGAATGCTTGCGGCGGCATGAAGCCCGTCGATCCGCCCGGATCGTTCTCGCCGTCCGTCAGCACGATGACCACGCGCTGCAAGCCCTGCGTCGTCTCCGGGCGCGGCAAGGACGTGTCGGTCGAAATGAAGCCGTTGCCCGCGCCCGCCACATTGTCCGACCACGACGACTTCAGCATGCGCCAGCCCCACAGGAGACCGGTCGGGATCAGCGTCGAGCCGGCCGCCTTCATGTTGGTGATGGCGGTCGTCAGATCGCTCTGGCTCTTCGTGAGAAAGAGCGCAGGCGCGATGTTGCACGGACCGTTGGTGCCGTAGTTGGTATTGCCGTTCTGATCGTAGGTCGTGGTCGAAGTCGAATTGCTGCTCGAATTGACGTACCACTGGTCGTAAATCGCGGGCGGCGTTGCGCCCGAGTATGTCGTACCGCACGAAGTCGTCACGCTGCCGCTCGTGAGATACGTGAGCGGCGCGCCGACCGTGACGGTCGGGTTGCTGTTGATCGTGCAGGTGGTGATCTTGTTCTTCGTCGATTTGGTGTACGTGTACACCGAGAAGCTGTTCTTCGGCACGTTCCAGAAGAAGGGCCTGAAGTTCGGCGACGACGCCGGCTCGTAGGCCTCCGCGCGCAGGTTGCCGCCCGCGTCGCGCGGCTCGACCGCGCAGCCGCCCCAGCCCGAACCCTTCCAGTTCTTGCTGGCGGTCATCGACATATGCTGGGCGTTGTAGTTGTCGAACAGCGGCGTGATCCACTTGCCGGTGGGCTGCAACGCATTCTTCACGTTGACCATCGTCGTGAACGGCACGAGGCCGACATACGAATCGGTCGTGGACGACTGGAAGATGCTGGTGACGAGATTCTGCGCGGCCGCGCGCAAGCCCGTGATCTTCGTGCCCGCCGTGTAGTCCTTGGTGTTCGCGTAGTCGGACATCGAGCCGGTATTGTCGAGCACCATCACCAGTTCGAGCGTGCTCTTGGGCAGGCGCAGCGCTGCGTTGCTCGCGCTGACGGTCGCCGTGTCGGGATTGGTCTGGTTGTTGCCGCTGTCGGAACCCGTGTCCGTCTTAGCCTTGCCGAAGAAGACCGGCGCGAGCAGCGGCATCGAGCCGGATGCCGAGAGCTTGATGGTCTGCCCCGTCGCGGGCGCGCCCGTCACCGACGCCGAGAAATTCGCGTTGGGCATGTTCAGCGCCAGATAGCCCGACGGCATGTTGACGTCGTAGAACGCGCGCGCGTCGGTCTTCCAGTTGGCAAGATCGGCGGGCTTGGTGGTGTCGTAGTGCGCGAGATCCGCGCCCGCCGAGAGCGTCGCGACGTCGAGCGCCATCTGCATGCGCGCCTGCGTCATTTCGTAGTGGATCGAGTCGATGGCCATGCACATCGAGCCGATCATCATGCTCGCGCAGATCGCGAACATCATCGTGACGGCGCCCTCGTCGCCGCACACCAGATTGCGCGCGCTGCGCGCGCTCAGAGGGCCGTGCTGCTTTCGCATTGCGATGTCGACAAGGTCGAGGATGGGTTCGAGAGCGCCAGCACCTGCCCGTTGCGCGGACGAACGAAGACACGCTCGTAGATCGTCGTCTCGCCCGGTGCGCTGCGCCAGAACGGCGCGGTCATCGAGAACGGCGTGTAACGGTAGAAGACTTCGATCGCCACCGCCGAATCGCCGTAGCGGAACGGCCAGTTGCTCGGCACGACCTTCGTCGCCGTGACGCTCGACGTCATGCCCGTCGGCTGCCATTTCGGCTTCGCGCTCCACATGATCGCCGGCGTGCCCTTGGTCTGCGCGAGCGTTCCGCCCATCTGCGTGCAATTGCAGTTCACATTCTGGTCGCAGATCGCCGTGATGATGACGCCGCCCTTGCTGTCGAGCGTGTTCGGCTGCGCGAGCGTGACCGCCGCCGCCCAGATCGACGTGAGGCTGTTCGCGTTGGTCGCGTTGTTCTTGTCCGACGTGTCGTCGATGACGTTGCTCATCTGGCCGATCGAATCCGCGAGCGTGAACGCCGTATGCTCGACGAGACTCACGGCGCGCATGTACAGATACAGCTCGGTGAAGCCGAGCAGGATCAGCAGCATCACGGGCACGACGATCACGAATTCGATCGTCACGGCGCCGCGCTCCGAGCGCATGAGCCGTTTCGACACCGAGCGCGCGCGTCGCGTGACGGCCGCCGCGAACAGGGATCGCATCGTTGCGCTGACGGGCTTCATTTTTCGTTCTGCACGAGATAGTTGCGTTGGAAGGTCATCGAGTTGATGCCGAAGAGCTTCGGAATGCCCGAGAAGGTCGGCATCGTCACCGTGATCTGGTAGAGCACGACATCGCCGAAGCCGCCCATCGTGTCCTCGTAGTTGCCTGCGGAAATATCGTTGTACGAGTCGTACGCGTAGGTCTTGATATCGACGGTGCCGTTGATGTTCTTCCAGCCGCCGAGAATGTTGTTGACGATGCGCGCCGCCTCCTGGCTGCGCGTGCCGCTCGACGGATCGGTCGTCGTGAGCCCCGCGCGCGAGGCCTGCTGCGCCGCGTATTGCACGGAGGCGTCGACGATCATGTCGAGCGCGACTTCGACCGTGCCGAGAATCAGGATGAACAGCACCGGCGCGACGATCGCGAACTCGATCGCCGATACGCCGCGCTCGTCGCGCGCGATGCGCTTCCAGAAGCGGCAGTTTCCGAGCGACCGCGCGCGCAAGATCATTTCACGCTCGCCGTCTGGACCTTGGGCGTCGCGATCGCGGAGACGGCGACGCTCTTCGACGGCTGCGCGCTCGTCTGTCCGTCGCGCTCGCGCTGCAGTTCGTAGTAACGCAGGTTGTCGCGCACCGACGCCTTCGGCAGATCGCGCGACAGGATCGCGGCGGCGGCTTCATCGTTGCCGAGCAGGCCGTACGCGAGCGCGAGATTCTGGCGCGCTTGCGGCGGCGCGGCGGGAAAGCGCGTCACGTCGAGCAGCACGTTCGCGCCCTGACGCGGATCGCCCGACAGCGTGAGCGAAAGACCGAGATTCAGCGACAGCATCGGATCGCCCGGATTCGCGATCAGCGCTTCGCGCAGCAGCGCTTGCGCGTGCGCGTGATCGCCGGAGAGATCGAGCGCCGCGCCGAGGCCCGCGCAGGCGAGCGGATCGTTCGGCGTGATCGCGAGCACGCGATGATACGTCGCGATGGCGTCGGCGAAACGTCGTTGATGAATCGCCACGCGCGCGATGCCGATGAGCGGCGGCGTCGCCTTCGGATCGATCTGGCTCGCGCGCTGATAGTAGACGCCCGCGCGCGTGAAATCGCCGACGCCGTACAGCGTGTTGCCGAGACCCGTCAGGCCGGGCACGGACTTCGGATCGGCCTGCACGATCTTTTCGTACAGCGAAGTCGCGAGCTCGAAGTTGTTCGATTCGAGCGCCGTGTCGGCGATGCGCAGTTCGCTCATCGTGCTCGGCGCGGAGTTGCGCAGCACGGGGCGCGTTTCGGTCGCCTGGCGCACGGTGGTCGTGCAGCCGGTGGCGGCCAGCACGAGTGCGAGCATGGAGGCGAGTGCCGCGATACGCGCGGTGCGTTGGAAGGATGGCTTCATTTATTCCCCGCGATGAACGCAAGCAACTGAATGACGGCAGGGCCCGCCGCGATCGAGATGATGGCGGGCAGAATGAACAGCATCATCGGCACGACCATCTTCGGCGCGAGCTTCGCGGCCTTCTCTTCGAGCGAGACGATATGCGCGAGACGCTCGGTGCGCGACAGCGTGCGCAGCGCCTGCGTGATGGGCGTGCCGTAGCGCATCGACTGCGTGAGCGTCGAGATGAGCGCGCGAATCGACGGCAGATCGATGCGCTCGGCGAGATTGTTGAGCGCGCGCGTGCTGTCGCCGGATAGCTTGAGCTCGTCGGCGGCGAGCGCGAATTCGTCGGAGAGCGGCGGGCAGATCGTCTTCAGCTCGTTGGCCACGCGCCGGATCGACACGCCCAGGCTGTTGCCCGCGTTCGTGCAGATGACGAGCAGATCGAGCGCATCGGGCAGGCAGCCGGCCATCATCTTGCGGCGGCGCGACGCCCGGAACGCGACCACGTACTCCGGCAGGATCATGCCGACGATGAACACCATCAGCATCGCGATGCCGCGTGCGGCCGGATACGCGCCGACCATCGGAATGCGCGAGCCGAGCATCACGGTGGCCGCCGCGCAGGCGAGCCCGCAGAAGAATTTCACCGCGAGCAGGATCGACACCGCGAGGTTGCTGCGATAGCCGCTGCGCACCATTTCCTTCTGTAGCTTGAGCCGATATTTCGCATCGAAGAACGGGATCTTGTCGCCGATGCGCGCGAGCCGGCGCATCACGCGCTCGCCGCGCGTCATCGTATCGCCGTCGTCGTCCGTCGCGACGTTGTCGGAGCGGTGCGTGGCCGCGGCCATGCGCGCGCGCTCCGCGATGCGCCCGCGCGTGCCGCCGTGCTTGGTCATCCACCAGATCGCGAGCGCGGCGAACAGGCCGAACAGCATCAGCAGATTGATGAGCGTTTCGAACTGGTTTTGGTTCATCGCGAGGTATCGAGTTTCGACATCTTGCCGATCACGATCAGGCCCACGACGATGGAAATCACGCCGAACGTGAGCACGTTGTTACCCGAATCGGTGTTGAACAGCACCATCAGATAGTCGCGGTTGAGCGCGTACATCGATCCCATGATGACGACGGGAATCGCCGCGAGAATCTTCGTCGTGATGCGCGCCTCGCCCGTCAGCGCCTTGGTTTTCTGGCGAATCTCGCGGCGCGTGCGAACGATGCCCGACAGGTTTTCCAATGTCTCGCCGAGCTGGCCGCCGGTTTCGCGCTGCAGCAGCAGACATACGCAGAAGAACGAAAAATCCGCGATCTCGATGCGCCGCATCGCCACCGCGAGCACTTCTTCCAGATCGAGTCCGACCTGCAGCGAATCGGCCATCAATTGGAACTCGCTCTTGAGCGGCTCGCGGCATTCGCTCGCCGCGCTGCCGATCACCTGCGTCACGGGCACGCCCGCACGCACCGCGCGCACGATCATGTCGATGACATCGGGGAAGCCGTCGAGAAAGCGCTTGCGAAAACGCTCGACGAGAAAGCGGTACGACTGCGTCAGCGCGAGCACCGGCAGGCCGATCGACACGAGCGGCGGCAGAAAATCCGGCATCGGAGCGAAACGGTTGACGATGACGGCGACGAGTTCGCCCGCGAGCGTCGCGACGATCACGATACGAAGGCCGTTCGCGCCCGCGACCGTGCGCAGGCGCGCGAGGCGCGGCCCGGTCCAGCGCGTGAAAGCGTTCTCGTGGCGATTGACGTGGAAGATGTCGAGATCGTGCTTGCTGGCCTTCGCCACGTTCGCGCCGCGCCCGGCGAACGATGTCTGCATGCGTTGGCGGATGCGCGACGGCGGCTGATTGTTGCGCATGTCCTGCACGATGACGACCATCACGCCGAACAGCATCACGCAGACGAACGAAGCGACGGTGATGAGATTGACGAGGTTCATGGCTTCATCGCTTCCAGAAGCGCATCTTCGAGGCCGTAGTACGCGGCGCGCTGCGCGAAGGCCGGACGCACGGCGGCGGTTTCGAAGACGCCCTTCACTTCTTCGCTGTAGGCGCTCGCGTCGTAGCGGAACGTGAACAGATCCTGCGTGATGATGACGTCGCCCTCCATGCCGACGAGCTCGGTGATGCGCGTCACGCGCCGCATGCCGTCGCGCATGCGCTCGATCTGCACGATGAAATGCACGGCGCTCGCAATCTGCCGGCGGATCGACAAGAGCGGCAGGTTGCCGTTCGCCATCATCACCATCGATTCGAGACGCGTGATGCCGTCGCGCGGCGTGTTCGCGTGGATCGTGGTCATCGAACCGTCGTGGCCGGTGTTCATCGCCTGCAGCACGTCGAACGCTTCGGGGCCGCGCGTTTCGCCGAGGATGATGCGGTCCGGGCGCATCCGCAGCGCATTGCGCACGAGATCGCGCTGCGTCACGGCGCCGAGACCTTCGGCATTCTCCGGCCGCGTCTCCAGACTCACGACGTGCGGCTGCACGAGTTGCAGTTCGGCCGCATCCTCGATCGTCACCGTGCGCTCGCCGTGACCGATGAAATGAGACAGCGCGTTGAGCAGCGTCGTCTTGCCCGACCCGGTGCCGCCCGACACGATGATGTTGAGGCGGCATGTGCTCGCGAGCTTGAGCACGGTCGCCATTTGCGCGGACAGGTTGCCCTGCGTCGCCATGCGATGCAGCGTGATGTTGCGCTTCGAGAACTTGCGGATGGAGATCGACGCGCCGTGGATCGCGAGCGGCGGCAGCACGACGTTTACCCGGCTGCCGTCGGCGAGACGCGCATCGACCATCGGACTGCTTTCGTCGACACGACGTCCGACGCCCGCCGCGATGCGCTGCGCGACGTTGACGACGTGCGCGTTGTCGCGGAACTTGCAGTTGGTCAGTTCGAGCCGGCCGTGCCGCTCGACCCAGACCTGATCGGGACCGTTGACGAGCACGTCGGTGATGGTTTCATCGGCGAGCAAGGGTTCGATCGGGCCGAGACCGAACATGTCGTTCAGCAGCTCGCCGACGATCTGCACCTGCTCCGCGATCGTGACGTTCAGGCGCTCGCGCTCCGCGACATCGAGCACCAGCGTTTCGACCGCAGGCTTCATCTGCTCGCGCGTCTTGCCGACGGCCGCCGACGGATTCATCGCCGCGAAGACGCCCGCGCGGATCGTCTTGAAGAGATCGGAGCGCACGAGCGCTTCGTTGCCGTCCGGCTGCTGCGAGCGCACGGGCGCAGGCGCGGGCGCGGCGGCCTGCTTCTCGACGAGCGAAAGCGGCGGCGCCTCACCTTGCGGCTGTCCGTTCGCGCCGTCGCGGGAATCGGACGGCGGCTCTGCGCGCACCTGCTTTTGCCCGAACATCACGCCCTCCGGAGCTTGAACTTGCTCAGGAACGAGCGCTCGACCGTCGCGTGCTGGCCGGTGAGGTCATTGGCGATGCGCGCGATAGTCTGCGTGAAGCCGTTCTGCGCGCGCTCGACCGGCGCTTCGCCAAGGTTCTCGGCGGTCGCGAGCGCTTTCGGCTCGAACTGCACTTCGTGCAGCACGGTGCGGCCGATCGCCGTCATGAAATCCGTTTGCTGCACCTTCCCTGCGGCCGCCGCGTTCGGATTGTTGAGCACCACGGAAGTCGGCGGATTGTTGTCGCGATCCTCGATGTAGCGCAGCATGCGGATCGTCTCGCGCGTCGCATGCACCGAGCGGTCCGCGACGAGATACACGCGCGACGCGTGATCGAAGGCTTCGGCGGCGAGCGGGCCGTTCGGATCGCCGATATCGAGAATCACGTAATGGAAGCTGTCGCACAAGAGCTCGACGACGCGGCGCAGCGCGCCCGGCTCGAACTGCTTCGTCGTGCCGTAGTCGATATCCGCCGACAGGATGAACAGGCGGCTGCCGTTCGAGACCAGCGTGCGTTCGACATATTGCGGATCGAGACGATGCACGTTCTGCAGCACGTCGACGAGGCCGTTGTTGCTCTGCGTGCCGAGCATGCTGTTGGCGGCGCCGCCGCACATCTTCAGGTCCACGTACGCCACGCGGCGATGCGTGTCCTCGGCGAGATAACGCGCGAGATTGAGCGCGAGCGTCGTCACGCCGACGCCGCCGCGCGCGCCCGCGAACGCGATGGTCTTGCCGGCGCGCGCGAGCGTCACCGGGCTCACCTTGCCCTCGGAGACGTTGACGGTGCGCTTGAGCAGCTCGACCGTCAGCGGCTTGACGAGATAGTCGCGCACGCCGATCTTGAGCAGGCTGCGGAACAGGCCGACGTCGTTGCGCTCCCCGATCGCGACCACCTGCACCGAGGGCTCGCACACTTCCGCGAGACGGCCGAGGTCGGAGAGCGGCATCACCGATCCTTCCAGATCGACGAGCAGAAAGAGCGGCGATCGCTCGATCTTCGACAGATGCGCGATGGCGTCGTCCACGTTGCCGACGGCGATGTGAACGTGCGGCATCGCCTGTTCGAGCACGAAGCTCTTCAGGACCTGCTCGGTCTTGCGGTCCGCCACGAACGCGATGAAGTCGGCGATCCGGACGCCCTGCTTGCCTTTGAAGAAGCTGATCTCGGTGGTGCTCATGTTCTCGGTCCGTGAAGGCGCTAGTTCGAATCGCGCGTCGACGACTTGTCGAGCTGGAGGACGTGGCCGGTTTCGTAGCGGCGCATCGCGCTGGCGGCGGTCGCGCCGTCGGCGGGGCCGAGCGGCTGCGGCGCGACGATATCGGCCGGATGCGCGAGCTGCGCCGCGAGATTCGTGTAGTTCGCGCAGCCCCATTGCATCGACGGGCGCTGCCTGCCGGCATCGGAGAGAACGGGCGGGCGCGAGAGCGCCGCGCAATCGGGCGGCACGGCGCCGGTGCCGTCATAGCCGATCACCGATTCGTTGGGCATGTTGCGCGGCGGGTGGAAACACCCGGACAGGCCGCACGCGAGCGCGAGCAGCACGGCGAGGGTCGAGACGCGGGTCGGGCGAAGTGCGAGTTTCATGGCTGGGCGCTCAGTAGACGTAGCCCGCCGCGCCGACGAGACGCGGTTCGGATGCGGACGGCTGCGCGCCCGCCTTGCGCTGGAAGCTGTATTCGACGTCGCTCGAAGGCGAGATCAGCGAATCGAGCGGCGAACGCAGCTTCGCGGGATCGGTCGGCTCGACGAGATACGGCGTCACCATGATGACCAGCTCGGTCTTGTTGTTCTGGTAATTCGACGACGAGAACAGCTTGCCGAGCACCGGAATCGAGCCGATGCCGGGAATCTGCGAAACGATGTCGGTGGTATTGCTCTGCAACAGCCCGCCGATCGCGAAGCTCTGGCCGCTCGCCAGCTCGACAGTCGTATCGGCGCGGCGCACCGAGAGGCCCGGCACGGTCACGCCGCCGGTCGTCACGCTCGCGGTCGAATCGATCTGGCTCACTTCCGGGCGCACCTTCAGGCTGATGCGGCGTTCGTTGAGCACGGTCGGCGTGAAGTCGAGCTTGACGCCGAACTGCTTGAATTCGACCGAGATCGCGCCGTTGGTCTGCGAGACGGGAATCGGAAACTCGCCGCCCGCGAGGAAGCTCGCCGTCTGGCCGGACATCGCGACGAGATTCGGCTCGGCGAGCACGGTGAGCAGGCCTTCCTGATTCAGTGCGTCGATGAGCGCGCGAATGTCCGTATTGCCCGCCTTGAAGCCCGCGAGAACGGAGAACGCGTTGTTGGACGGCAGGTTGATCGGATACACGACGCCGCCGTTCGAACCGACGATCGGCTGGCTCAGATTCTGGATCGCGCGGCCCGCGAAGAGCCCGCCGAGCCAGTTGCCCGAATTGCCGAGCGCCTGCCAGTTGATGCCGAGCTGCTGCGTCACGTTGCGGTCCACTTCCGTGATGCGCACGCGCAACTGCACCTGCAGCGGACGGTCCACCGTCAGGCGGTTGATGAGCACTTCCTTGTCGGCGAGAAACGGCGTCAGCGCCTGCACGATCGCATCGGCATCGCTGGAAGTCGGCACCTGGCCGGAGACGAGCAGCGAGCCCTGGCCCGAGCTCGTCTGCAGGTTCAGGTTCGGAAAGCGCGCGGCGAGCATGTTGCGCACCGAGAGCATGTCGCGCGCGACGACCACGGTGCGCTGAAGCAGCGTCTTGTTGCCCGGCCCGAGCACATACAAGGTCGTCGTGCCGTTCTTCTTGCCGAGCACGAACACGGTCTTGGGCGAAGGCACATGCACGTCCGCGATCGACGGGTCGGCCACGAACACCGAAGTCGCATCCTCGGGCAGGCGCAGCATCGTGCCCTTGCCCGCGTCGAGCGTAAGCGGGCCGAGCGTGACGGCGGCGTCCGCCTGGGCGGCGAGCGCGGTCCGCGCAGGCGCCGCGGCGCGCACGCGAGTCTGCTGCGCGAGCTGCATGGCGGGCGCGGCGTCATCGCCCGGCTTCGTGGACATGACCGGCTGCGCCGCCGCTACGGACCCCGCCAGCAGCGCGCCGGCGCACGCGAGCGCGATTCGTGCGTTCCGCACGGTTCGCGCGCTCCGTCTTTCGATGCTGCTGAAGTCCAACTGCGTTCTCATGAGATTCGATCCTGGCACTGTGCTGCCGTGACTTGATGCTGCTGCTCCATATCGGCGCCGCGTTCGGCCGCGGCGGACGATGCTCATCGGGCCGGCACGCTCGGAATCGGCGGCGCGGCGTCCGACGATCCGCCGACCTGCGCGACCGTCGCACCGGCTTCGCCCTTCTCCGATCCGCGATAGATCGTGACCGGACGCGCGGGCGCCGCCACGCGAACCGGCGCGCTGACCTGCGTCTGGCGCGAGCGCGGCAGATCGCGGACGGCGCGCGAGATGTCGCCGGCCCAGATCGGCGCGTGCTGCGCGGACGATGCAGGCGCCGCCGCAGTCGCCGATGCGTTCGGATCGCGCTTGTCGGTCGCGAAGCTGCGCAGCGCGAGCGAAAGGGAACCGAGGCGCGCCGCCACGGCGACGACCTCGCCCATGCGCGGCGTCACTTCGAGCGTCACGGTGCGGGCGCGCGCGATGGGCTCGCTGCTGTCGCCGTTGTTCTTGGGCCGCTTGATCTCCGAGCCGACGGCCAGCACGCGTACGTGCTCGACCACGGTTTCGCTCGATACGGCCATGTCCGGCGAATCGGTGCGGCGCTCCATTTGCTGCGTCAGCAACAGATCGACGTAATCGCCCGGCTGAATCAGACCTGCGTTGCCGGAGACGTCATCGACCGCGACGGACACGGCGCGCATGTCGGGCTTGAGCGTCGCGGCGAGAAAGCCGGGTGCGTTCGGCAAAAAAACATCGGCCGCGGTCAGCACCGCGCCGCTCGCGGCCGGATGGCGCAGCAGCGCGCCCTTGAGGTCGGGCGCGTTCTGCGCGCCCGAAATGATCGCGTTGGGCGGAATCTGGTTGGCGGGCATCGCCTTCCACGCGAGGTCTTCGTCGCGCAGAAGCAGGCCTTGGGGCAGATCAGCGGCGCTCACCTGCACCTTCTCGGTCGTCACGGGCTGATTGGCCGGGCGCGAAGCGCTCGCGACCACGACGCGCACGATGAGCGCGATGAGCAGCGCGCCGATCAGAAGCATGGCGAACTTGATGATGTTGGACATGAGCGCGCCGTCCTATCGGATCGCAAAGAAAGGCATGAGCGCCGGCAGCACGATCACGAGACCGCCGCCGAGCGCGAGGGCCACGCCGTACGGAACGCCGCGCGCGCCGGAGAACATCGCGAGCGCTTTCATGGGCATGAACCGTTGCACGGGGTCCATGTGGCGCGTCGCGAGGCTGATGAGGGACACGACGGTCCCGATTACGGAAATCAGGGTTAAGGCGGGCAAGGACAAAGCGAGTCCGGCCCAGAGAAAAATCACGGAGGCGAGTTTCGCATCGCCTCCGCCCAGCATTTTCGCCGCGAACAGCACGGCGCAGACCAGGAATACGCCAATCGCGAGCAGCAGATGCACGATGACATCGTCGACCGGCATGCGGCGCGCCAGCGCGTCGGCAAAGAAGAGCGCCCCGACGACCAGCACGATTTTGGTCGGCAGGCGTCGGGAGCGCACGTCGATGACCGCGAGCCAGAGCAGCACGCAGAGCACGATCAGGCGGATGGCAAGAGACAAGAGCTGCACGTTGGTCTCGTTGTTGTGTGGGCCGGCGCTTGTTAGTTCGCGCTGCTTTGTGCCGTCGTGACCTTGTCGAACAGGGTCGAGAACATCGAGCTGACACTGTTGCTGAACGTGCTCGCCATCGCGCCGAGCGCCAGCACGACGATGCCGGCCAGGACTGCATACTCCATCGCGCTAACGCCGCGCTCGTCGCGCACGAATGCCTTCATCAGTTTGCGCATTTTTCTTTCCTTCAAGGGTTTAGGTAGGTGTGGGCCCGGCAAAAGGAATACCGGGCAGGACCCATCCTAGCCATTTTGGGAAGGAATAACTTCGCGAATTAAAGCCTGAAATGGCCTCTTTCCGAGGTTTAGAAAAACGATGCGCGCGCCCTTTGTCGGCAACAATCCGAAATACTTTAGAGAGTGGATTTTTTCTTTTTTTATTTTTAACCAATCGACAAGACGGGCGCCCTATCGTTTTAAGCAGATCCCGCAAACTTTAGAGAAACCGTTTACTGATGTCTGGCGAAATGCGCTCGTAAGAAACGGCTCGACAAAACCTGAGCGATCCGGAGCCAGGCGCGCGGCGCAGCGCTGAGCGCGCCGCCGCGAAACCGAAAGATTACCTTTTATTACCTGCTTTTGTCACGCAGTTTGCGCAACTCGCAAGATTATTACCCAAGGCCCCTCTTTCATGCCTTTCCATGCAAGCTTTATCCATCGCGCTTCTCGTCTTGTGGAAAAGAAGGCATGTCGATATCGCTGCTTGCCGAGCGGAAATTATCGCGCGCTTCTTGCGCGAGCTTTTCATAACGCTTGCGAAAAACCGTGAGTTCCTTTTCATCGAGCTCTTCGAGATCGAGCAGCGCGTTATGCGCCTTGTCGATTGCGCGAATCAGTTCGTCGAGCTTGATCTGCATCGCTGCGGTGTCGCGGTTCTGCGTGTTCTGGATCAAGAACACCATCAGGAAAGTGACGATCGTCGTCGACGTATTGATGACGAGCTGCCATGTATCGCTGAAGTGAAAGAGCGGTCCCGAGACGGCCCAGACGATCACGAGCACCACGGCGATGACGAAGGTCGATGCGCGGCCCGCTAATTGCGCGAGCGCATTCGAGAACCTTAGAAACCACGAAGTCTTCATTCGGCGTCTCCTGAGCTTGAGGATCTGCTACGGGGCGCGGCTAGAATACCGCTTGTGAACACGAAGCCCAAACCCATCGATTTCCACGCGCCGTCCGAGATCGTCGCGCAACGCCTGATCGGCGCGATCGTGACCGTCGACGGTATCGGCGGCCGCATCGTCGAAACGGAAGCGTACGACCGCGAAGATCCGGCCTCGCATAGCTTCTCCGGTCCGACGCCGCGCAATGCAGCCATGTTCGGGCCGCCCGCGCATGTCTATGTCTATCGCTCTTATGGCATTCACTGGTGCATGAATTTCGTATGCCGCGAAGCCGGTCATGGCGCGGGCGTGCTGATTCGCGCGATCGAACCGCTCGTCGGCATCGATGAAATGCGCGAGCGGCGCGGCCTTGCGCCGATCAAACTGCTGTGCTCGGGACCGGGCCGCGTCGCGCAGGCGCTCGGCATCACGCACAAGAACAATGGCATGTCGCTGCTCGAAGCGCCGTTTCATATCGAGCCGCCCGAGGAAGAATGCGCGATCGTTCAAGGACCGCGCATCGGCATCAGCAAGGCGATGGACGTGCCGTGGCGTTTCGGGCTTGCCGGTTCGAAATTCGTCAGCAAGCCCTTTCCGAAGGATTGACGCTTCAGTCAGCCGGACGCAGCTTCTTCACTTCATCGTCCGATGGCTGCACGCTCGCGCCATCGACATAACGGAAGGACGTCATCACGCCCTTGCCGTCTTTCAGCCCGGTTACGCCGACATACGCGCCCATCGTCGATTGATTGTCCTCCTTGCGATACGTGATCGGACCGAACGGCGTATCGACAGGCAAGCCCTTGAATGCGGCCGCGAGCTTGTCGGCGTCGGGCGAGCCCGCTTTCTTCAGGCCGTTCGCAATCGACATCATCGCCGTATAGCCGACGACCGAACCGAGGCGCGGATAGTCGTGATACTTAGCCTCGTAAGCGGCGACGAACTTCTTGTTCGCCGGCGTATCGATCGAATACCACGGATAACCCGTCACGATCCAGCCGACCGGCGCTTCCTTGCCGAGCGGATCGAGATAATCCGGCTCGCCCGTCAAAAGCGATACGACCGCGCGATTCTTGAACAGGCCGCGCGTATTGCCTTCACGCACGAACTTGCCGAGGTCCGCGCTGAAGAGCACGTTGAAGATGCCGTCGGGCTTTGCATCGGCGAGCGCTTGCGTGACCGCGCCGGCATCGATGTTGCCGAGCGGCGTCGCCTGCTCCGCGACGAACTCGACATCCGGCTGCGCGGCCTTCAGCAAGCGCTTGAACGTGGCCACCGCCGATTGCCCGTACTCGTAGTTCGGATAGACGAGCGCCCAGCGCTTCTTGCCGAGCTTCGCGGCTTCGGGCACGAGCATCGCGACCTGCATGTAAGTCGAAGGACGCAGCCGATATGTGTACTTGTTGCCGTCCTGCCAGACGATCTTGTCGGTGAGCGGCTCGGCTGCGAGGAAGAAGATGCGCCGTTGCTTGGCGAAGTCCGCGAGCGCGAGACCCGTATTCGACAGATAACCGCCGAACAGCAATTTCACCTGCTCGCGCGCGACGAGCTCTTGCGCGACGCGCACCGTATCGCCGGGATTGCCGTTGTCGTCGCGCGAGACGACTTCGAGCTTGTTGCCGTTGATGCCGCCCGCCGCGTTGATCTCGTCGAGCGCGAGATTCCAGCCGTTCTTGTACGGCATGAGAAACGCGGGCTGCGCCTTATAGCTATTGATCTCGCCGATCTTGATGGTGTCGGCGTGCGCGGCGAACGCCATGCCCGCTGCGATGGCCGCGATAGTGAAGCGCATTGGCGCCATTGAATCTTCTCCTCTCCGTTTGAATGATCGTTTAAACGCCGAGCAACTCGCGGCGCGCGGCATCGTCGCGCGCGAATGCGTGCATCGGGCCTTCATGGCGAATCTGCCCTTTTTCCAGCACATAAACGCGATCGCTGACGAGTTCCGCGAAATGCAGATTCTGTTCCGACAGCAGTATGGCGAGCCCTTCGCGCTTCAGTTCGAGAATCATATCGGCCATTTGTTCGACGATGACAGGCGCGACACCTTCCGATGGCTCATCGAGCAACACGAGGCGCGGATTGCCCATCAGTGTGCGCGATACGGTCAACATCTGCTGCTCGCCGCCGCTCATGCGGCTCGCGCGGCGATTGCGCATTTCGCCGAGATTCGGGAACACGCGAAAGAGCTTTTCGGGCGTCCACGATGGCGCATCTTCGCGCGGCGGCTGCCGGCCCGTGTCGAGGTTCTCCATCACCGTGAGATCGCCGAACACGCGGCGATCTTCGGGCACGTAACCCAGCCCCTTGCGCGCGATGCGATGCGGCGCCATGCCCGCGATGTCTTCGCCCATGAACGACACCGCGCCCGATATGCGCGGCAGAAGACCCATGACGGCTTTCATCGTCGTGGACTTGCCCGCGCCGTTGCGGCCCATCAGCGCGACCACTTCGCCTCGTCCGACTTCGAAGCCGACATCGAACAGTATTTGCGCGCGGCCATGGAACGCATCTAACGCATCGACTTTGAGCAGCGTCATGACGATGCTCCCGCATTCAACGCCGCACGCGGCGCATACGATGCGCCCGTGCCGAGATAGACCTCGCGCACGCGGGCATCGTTGCGGATCGCTTCGGCATCGCCTTGTGCGATGAGACGTCCGCGCGCGAGCACGATCAGCTTGTCCGCATGTGAAAAGACCACGTCCATGCTGTGCTCCGTGAACAGCACGCCGATGTTGCGCTCTTTCGCGAGACGCGCGGTGAGCGTCATCAATTCATTGCGTTCCTGTGGCGCCATGCCAGCGGTCGGTTCGTCCATCAACAAGAGCTTCGGATGATTTGCAAGCGCGATAGCAAGCTCGACGCGCTTCACGTCGCCGTATGCGAGCACCGCGCAACTGCGGCGCGCATGCATCGCCATGCCGACGAGATCGAGCAACGCCATCGCTTCGTCTTCCCTCCACGACTCGACGCGCCCGAACAGCCTGTAGATGCGCCGCTCGCGCGACAGCAATGCCATCTGCACGTTTTCGAGTACGGTCATCGAATTGAAGGTCGCGGCGATCTGAAACGTGCGCGCGACGCCACGCCGCCAGATATCGCGCGGACGCATACCCGCGATATCGTGACCGTCGAAGCGGATCGCGCCGGAAGTCGGCTTGAGCTGACCGTTGATCATGTTGAAGCACGTCGATTTGCCCGCACCGTTCGGACCGATGAGCGCGAGCAATTGACCGGCTTCGAGATCGAATGAAACGTCGTCGACGGCGTCCACACCGTCGAACGACTTCGAGAGATGCGCGACGGATAGCAGGCTCATTGCGCCTCCCTGAAAAAGCGCTCGCGCACGAAACCCGCGATGCCTTGCGGAAACGCGATGACGAGCACGAGGATCGCCGCGCCGAGCAGCGCTTGCCAGTAGTCGGTCTGACGCGCGACGGCATCCTGCAGCCAGGTGAACACGCTCGCGCCGACGATCGGACCGGCAAGCGTCTGGATGCCGCCGAGCAGGACCATCACGAGGCCGTCGACGGAGCGGCCGACGCTGATCGCTTCCGGCGAGATGTTGCCCTTCGAGAACGCATAAAGCGAACCCGCGAGCCCGCACACGAGCGCCGCGACGATGAACGCGGCCCACTGCACGCGCGCGACGTTCACGCCGATCGCTTCGGCGCGCAACGGCGAATCGCGACCGGCGCGCATCGCGAGACCGAGCGGCGAGAAAAGCATGCGCCGCAAAAGCCATACGCCGATGACGGCGAAGAAGAGCGTGAGGTAGTAGAACGCGACGGGAGACGATAGCCACGGTGACGGCCAGATGCCCAATATGCCGTTGCTGCCGCCCGTCACGGCATCCCATTGAAAGACGACGGACCAGACGATCTGCGCGAACGCGAGCGTGAGCATCGCGAGATACACGCCCGATAAGCGCACGCAAAACCAGCCGAACACGATCGCGCCGATGCCCGCAATCAGCGGCCCGAGCACGAGCGCGGCTTCCATTGGTAACGCGAATACCTTGAGAAACAGCGCCGCGCCGTATGCGCCGAGGCCGAAGTACGCCGCATGACCGAACGAGTGCATGCCGCCCGGTCCCATGATGAAGTGCAGGCTCGCGGCGAACAGCACCGCGATCATGATCTCGACGAACAGCACGGGCATGTACGGAAACGCAACGGCGGCGAGCGGCGCGAGGGCAAGCGCGATCACGGCGATGAACGCCGCGATCCTCATGTTTCGCGTGGCGGGTAGCAAAGGCCGGTCGGCGGGCGCGGCGGAACGTGCGATCGTCTGCGGACGGCCGAAGAGTCCCCACGGACGCAGCACGAGCACGACCGCCATTACGACGAACTCGGCGACGAGCGTGAACTTCGACAGCGAGAAGCCGACGCCCATGATCGTTATGTTCCCGATGCCGATGCACATCGCCTTGATTTCGGCGATCAATAGCGCGGCGACGAACGCGCCCGGAATCGAGCCCATGCCGCCGACCACGACGACGACGAACGCATTGCCGATGGTCTCGATATCGAGCGAAAGATTCGCCGACATGCGCGGCACCTGCAGCGCGCCGCCGAGTCCCGCGAGCATCGCGCCGACGAAGAACACGCCGGTAAAGAGCCACGCCTGATTGACGCCGAGCGCGCCGAGCATCTCGCGATCCGCGCTCGCCGCGCGCACGAGCGTGCCCCAGCGCGTGCGCGTGAGCGCATACCAGAGCATGAACAGCACAAGCGGGCCGATGACGATCAGCGCGAGATCATAGGTGGGCAACGCATGACCGAGCAGTTGCACCGCGCCTTCGAGATGCGGTGCGCGCGGGCCGAACAGATCTTCCGGTCCCCAAAGCCACAGCGCCGCATCGCGAATGATGAGCACGAGCGCGAACGTGGCAAGCAGATGAAACAACTCCGGCGCGCGATAGATGCGCCTCAGCACGCTCACTTCTATTACTGCGCCGATCGCGCCGACCAATAGCGCGGCGCCCGCGATCGACGCCCAGAACCCCGCGACGCTTTCGCCGAAGCGGCTCGCCAGGCTGTACGCGACATACACGCCGAGCATATAGAGCGAGCCGTGCGCGAAGTTGACGATGCGCGTGACGCCGAAGATCAGCGACAGTCCCGAAGCGACGAGAAAGAGCGCAGAAGCATCGGCGAGGCCGTTGACGAGTTGAACGAGCAGGTTGGAGAGCATCGGCTCTGTGAGCATTTCGGCGGAAAGAGCCGACATTATCGATGAATTGCGCAACCTTCTCGTGGCGCGACAGAAACATCCCGCGTGAAAACCACTGGAAAAAACGTATTGACGGCGTTTATGTCTCGTATATGCTCGCCGAAGGGCAATTGTCGGCATGGGCAATCGCTCTGCAAATCCACTCGACCAACGAGTCTTATCGTGAAAGTCCAAAGCCCTCTGGCACGCAGGAGCCATCACTCCCGCGCCGATCGCTGCGGCAAGCTTCCCGATCGCCGCTTCCTGTCGGTTCTGACCGTCCTCTCCCGCCGCTGCGTGCGGCGTCGCAACGCGATTTCCGCGCGCGCGTTCATCGCGGTGCATTGCGTCGGCGCGGCTTCGCTGCTGCCGTAGCGCCTCCTCTCGTTTTCTCCTCGAGCTGCTGTTGGTCCGCGCGCGTGCGCCCGCACGCGTGAACGCGCGCGTCCTGCTTCTTCGCGCATTCGCGATGCATCGCGAAGGCCGTGGACGCGTGCGCCCTATCGAAACGTGAGAACGAACATGGAACGCATCGACGAATTCCTGCGAAAACATCGCATCACCGAAGTTGAAGCGATCATTCCCGACATGGCCGGCACCGCGCGCGGCAAGATCATTCCGCGCAGCAAGTTCGAATCGGGCGAAGCGATGCGCCTGCCGCAAGCCGTGATGATCCAGACCGTGACGGGCGACTATCCCGTCGATGGCAGCTTCACCGGCGTCACCGATCCCGACATGGTCTGCGTGCCCGATCCCGCGACGATCCGCCTGATTCCGTGGGCCACCGATCCGACCGCGCAAGTCATCCACGATTGCGTGCATTTCGACGGCACGCCTGTCGCCATTTCGCCGCGTCGCGTGCTGCGCGAAGTGCTTCATAAATTCGCCGCCAAGGGCTGGCGGCCTGTCGTCGCGCCCGAACTCGAGTTCTTTCTCGTCGATATGAATCGCGATCCCGATCTGCCATTGCAACCGCCGGTGGGCAGAACCGGGCGCGCGGAAACGGGGCGTCAGGCGTACTCGATCGATGCCGTCAACGAGTTCGATCCGCTTTTCGAAGACATCTATGAATACTGCGAGATGCAGGAGCTCGAAGTGGATACGCTGATTCACGAAGTGGGCGCGGCGCAGATGGAAATCAACTTTCTGCATGGCGATCCGCTCAATCTCGCGGACCGCGTGTTTCTTTTCAAACGCACGGTGCGCGAGGCCGCGCTGCGCCACAAGATGTACGCGACCTTCATGGCGAAGCCGATGGAAAACGAACCCGGTTCGGCGATGCATGTGCATCAGAGCCTCGTCGATGACGAGACCGGCCGCAATCTCTTCACCAATCGCGAAGGCGAACCGACGGGACTCTTCTATAGCTACATCGCGGGCTTGCAGAAATACACGCCCGCGCTCATGCCGATCTTCGCGCCGTATATCAACTCTTATCGCAGGCTATCGCGCTTCATGGCCGCGCCGATCAACGTGCAATGGGGCTATGACAACCGCACCGTCGGCTTTCGCGTGCCGCACTCGTCGCCGCAGGCACGACGCATCGAGAATCGCATTCCGGGCGTCGATTGCAATCCGTATCTCGCGATTGCCGCCACGCTCGCCGCGGGTTATCTCGGCATGACGCAACATCTCGAACCGACCGAACCGCTCGCGAGCGATGGTTATCGCCAGCCTTATCAATTGCCGCGCAATCTCGACGAAGGCCTCACGCTGATGGGCGCTTGCGAGCCGCTTGCCGAAATGTTCGGCGAGAAGTTCGTGCGCGCCTATCTCGCGCTGAAGGAAACCGAATACGAAGCGTTCTTCCGCGTGATCAGTTCGTGGGAACGCAAGCATCTGCTATTGCACGTTTGAAGGAGCCGACAACATGAACGATCGAATCGATTCGACGGCGCATTACCGCGCGCTCGACGCCGCGCATCATCTGCATCCGTTCTCCGATATGGGCGCGCTCAATCGCGCGGGCAGCCGCGTGATCGTGAAGGCCGAAGGCGTGTATCTGTGGGATTCGGAGGGAAAGCGCATTATCGACGGCATGGCGGGCTTGTGGTGCGTGAACGTCGGCTATGGACGCCGCGAACTCGCCGATGCCGCACTGAAACAGATGCAGGAACTGCCTTACTACAACACCTTCTTCAAGACGACGCATCCGCCGATCATCGAGTTATCGGCGATGCTTGCCGATGTCGCGCCCGCGAAGTTCAATCGCTTTCTTTATTGCAACAGCGGATCGGAGGCCAACGATACGGCGCTGCGCGCCGTGCATCGCTATTGGGCCGTGCAAGGACAAACGAAAAAACGCTATGTCATCGCGCGTGCGAATGCGTATCACGGCTCGACGATCGCGGGCGCAACGCTCGGCGGCATGAGCTATATGCACGAGCAGATGCCATCGAAGATGGAGCATGTCGCGCATATCGATCAGCCATACTGGTTCGGTGAAGGCGGCGCGATGAACGAAGAGGAATTCGGCATTGCGCGTGCGCGTCAGCTCGAAGATATGATCGTCGAACTCGGCGCGGAGAACGTCGCCGCTTTTATCGGCGAGCCGTTTCAGGGCGCGGGCGGCGTGATCTTTCCGCCATCGAGTTATTGGCCGGAGATCGCGCGCATCTGCCGCAAGCATGACGTGCTCTTGATCGCCGATGAAGTGATCGGCGGCTTCGGCCGCACAGGCGAGTGGTTCGCGCACGAGCACTTCAACTTCGAGCCGGATGTCATCACGATCGCAAAAGGTCTTACGAGCGGCTATGTGCCGATGGGCGCCGTCGCGCTATCGGATCGCATCGCGAATGCAATCGTGAATGGCGGCGAATTCAATCACGGCTTCACGTATTCGGGGCATCCGGTCGCGGCTGCGGTGGCCGTGGCTAACCTTAAGTTGCTGCGAGACGAAGGCATCGTCGCGCGCGTAAAGCACGATGCGGGGCCGTACTTTCAAAAGCGATTGCGCGAAGCGTTAAGCGATCATGCGATCGTCGGTGAAATTGCGGGCACGGGGCTCGTCGCCGGCATTCAGCTTGCCGAAGACCGCGCGACGAAAAAGCGCTTTGCCAATGGCGACGACATCGGCACGATATGCCGCGACTTCTGTTTCGCGGGCAATCTCGTGATGCGCGCGAGTCACGATCGCATGTTGCTTTCGCCGCCGCTCGTCGTCACGCATGACGAGATCGACGAAATCGTCGATAAAGCTCGCGCCGCCATCGATGCGACCGCGCGCGCGATCACGCACGCCGCGTAGCGAAGTAGTCCGCCGCCATGTGCCTAAACGCCGTGACGGCGGGATTGTCTTGATCGGCACGCCACGCCATGCTCATTTCGGCCTGAACGGCGTTGCCCGCAATTTCCCTGAACTCGACACTGTCGTAATGAAACCGTTGCGACGATGCGGGCAGAATCGATACGCCCAGCCCTGCACGCACGAGCGAAAGAATGGTCGGCGTCTGATCGATGTATTGCGTGAAGTGCGGCTTCACTTCATCGGCGACGAGCATGCTCATGATGCGGTCGTAGAAGTATTTGCCGTGCGAGGGCGAATGCATGATGAAGGGCTGCTCGTGCAACTGCGTGAGTTCGAGCCGGTCGAAACGGCGCAGCGCGTGTCCCGCAGGCAATGCGACGATCATCGGCTCGCGGTCGACGAGAAGAAACTCCACTTTCTGCCGCGAAGGCAGCGGCCGCATGAAGCCGAGATCGATCGCGTTTGCCTCGAAGGCTTCGATCTGCGCGACGGAAATCATCTCGAGCAGCACGACGTCGATATCGGGCAAATCGCGCTTCGCAGCGACGAGCAGTTCGGGTATCAGCTCATAGCCCGCCGCGCCCGTGAAGCCAATGCGTACGCGCCCCGTCTTGCCCTTGCTCGCGCGCCTCACGGTGCTTTCGGCTTGCTCGGAAAGATTGAGCAGGCGCGTTGCATCGGCGAGAAACACGCGCCCTTCGGTCGTCAGCTTGACCGTGCGCCCGACGCGCTCGAACAGCTTCACGCCGAGGTTTTCTTCGAGCAGATGAATCTGTCTGGAAAGCGGCGGCTGCGTCATGTTGAGCAGCGCGGCCGCGCGCCTGAAGTTCAGTTCCGTCGCGGCCGCAACGAAGCAACGTACTTGTCCGAGATCGAGCATTCGTAATCGACGTTGAGGTGATGGCCGATCATTATATGTTCGCCCCGGACGCGTTCATGCGCGTGCGTCAGGTCGTGAGGCTGCCTTCGGGGCGCTGTCCCGCAAGAGCCTGAGCGAGACTCGCGAGCACCATCTCGCCCATCGCCGTGCGCGATTCGACCGTTGCGCTCGCGCGATGCGCCTGCAGCACGACGCGATCCATGCCGAACAATTCGGCCGGCACATTCGGCTCATCGACGAAAACATCCAGGCCCGCGCCCGCGATCACGCCACGCGACAGCGCTTCGACGAGATCGCTTTCCTCGACGAGCTTGCCGCGCGCGATGTTGATGAGATAACCGTCCTTGCCCAACGCATCGAGCACGGCCGCATTAACGATGCCCTTCGCTTTATCGGCTGCCGCGGCGAGCACGAGAATGTCGCTCTCGCGCGCAAGCGACAGCAGATCGGGCACGAAGCGATAGTCGATATCGTCCATCGCGCGTACATCGGTATAAGCGATCGGACAACCGAACGCGGCGGCGCGTTGCGCAATCGCGCGGCCCACCTTGCCGAGGCCCACGATGCCCACGCGCTTGCCGCTGAATCGGCGCGACAACGGAATCGCGCTCGGGCTCGGGTTGTTCACCCACTTGCCGGTCTTCACGAAATCGTTGCCGGGGCAGATCTCGCGCAGCGTGGTCAGGATGAGACCGATGGCGAGATCGGCAACATCTTCGGTCAACGCGCCGAACGTACCCGTCACCGGCAAACCGCGCGAGCGCGCGAATTCGAGGTCGACGGCATCGGTGCCGACGCCGTTCACCGCGATCACCTGCAACGCAGGCAAGCGTTCGATGAGATCGTTGGCGATGCCCGTATGTCCGCCGGTAATCACGCCGCGAATCGAAGCGCCGTGTTCGCGGATATACGCGTCCTTGTCTTCCTGCTCGAACAGCCGATGCATCGTATAAAGCGCATTCAGCTTTTCATTGATGGCCGGTACGAGGATGGGATTGAGTTGCAGAATGCTCGGCTTCAATTCGCGTGCTCCATGGTGTTCGTTGCGATGTGGAGCGGATCATGTCTGCTTTCGGCGATAACGTCCAATCCCAAAACGCTATCAATTGATCCACGAATCGACGCATTGCATGCCGCGCTTCGATCGATTCAATCCGGGAATCAGGTAATAGCAATAAAAGATTGGACGCTCTTGCCCACGCTCCCCACAATTCGAAGCATCGGAAGGCACATCGACAATAAAGCCTTGCACATAACATCGGAGACAACAGCGCAATGAACAACGCTGACGGCATCGTCGCTTCCTCGAAAGCGGAACCTGTTGCGGAGAAACACACGAAACACCGCTGGGTCGTGATGGGACTGATCTTCTGCATCTGGGCGATCGCGTGCGCGGATCGCGCCAACTTCGGCATCGCGCTGCCGTATCTGAAGAGGGAATATCACATCACCAATACCGAGGCCGGTCTCATCGTGAGCCTGTTCTCCTTCGCTTATGGCTTCGTGCAGATTCCCGTCGGCCTCCTCTACAAGCGACTCAGCGAAAAGACCACCGGCCTGCTGTTTTCCGTCTTCATGATTCTCACGTCGGTATTCACCGGATTGATGGGCACGACATCGTCGGTGTTTCTGCTGATGGCGTATCGCGTGGGTCTCGGCTTGTCGGAAGGACCGCTCGGCATCGGCTGCACCAACGTCATCAACCGATGGTTCCCCGCAAAGGAAAAAGGGACGGCCACCGGCCTGTGGATCGCCGCATCGAAGCTCGGGCCGCTGATCGTGCCGTCGGTGTGCATCATCGTGATCCAGTTGTGGGGATGGCGCGAGATCTTCTATGTGTTCGCGGTGCCGGGCATTCTGCTCGCCGTCGTATGGATGTTCTTCGTGACGAACTCGCCCAGCGAGAATCGCTTCTGCTCGCCCGCCGAGCGCCGCTACATCGCCGATGAAACGACCGTCGGCAGCAACGGCGGCAAGTCGCTGTCGCGCGCGCGCATGACGCCGATGCCCCGGCTCGACGCTATCAATCGCACGAAGCGCGTGCCGCAGCTCGAAACGATTCGCCAGGTCTTCGGCTCGTGGAATATCTTCGGCATCGCGCTGGGCTATGGCTGCATGATCGGCATCAGCAACATCTTCATCTCGTGGATTCCCACTTATCTCGTGACAGTGAAGGGCTTCGCTTCGGTGAAGATGGGCTTCCTTGCATCGGCGCCTTTCATCGGCGCGGTGACGGGCAACATGCTCGGCGGCATCATCTCCGATCGTCTGCTTGGCGGACGCCGCAAACCGATGATGATGCTCGGCGCGCTCGGCACCATGGTGATGACCTTCCTGCTGATCGATGCGCCCGACAGCGTCGCCTATCTCGGCGCGGCGCTGATGCTCGCGGGCCTGATGCTCGGCATCGGCTTCGCAGGCTACTCCGCGTATCCGATGGGTCTCGCAACCAAGGCCACCTATCCGACGGCGTTCGGCATCGTGAACTCGGTCGGACAAATCGGCGGCGCCTGCGCTCCGCTCGCGGTCGGCCTGCTGCTCGACAGCTATAACTGGACCGCGGTCTTCCTGTACATGGTCGGGACCGCGACGCTGTGCCTGCTCTTGTTGCTCAGCGTGGTCGAACCGATAACCGACTCATCGGAACCGGCGAAATGAAATTCAGTTGATTCGATGATGCTTCGCGCCGCTCCGTGCGGCGCGATTTCTTTCAGAGACCGCCCTCGACCATATCGAGAAGCCGCTCGGCAAGCGGTTCGATCTGCGTGCGCTTCAGCCGCTGCAAAGGGCCTTCGATCAGCAAGAGCGCGAAGCCGTGCACCGCGCTCCATGCTAGATATTCCGCTTCGGGCCGGCGTTTCGCTTCGAGCGCGCCCGCCTCGACCATGTCGTCCAGCGCGCGGCTCAGCAACTCGAACGGATCGAGACCGCCCGGCCCCGCGCCATAGGTTTCCTCGTGTTCCGTCCATTCCGTTTGCGGCGCCGCGAACGCCGTGCGAAACAATCCCGCTTCCTTTTGCGCAAAACGAAGATATCCCGTGCCGATGGCGCGCAAACCCGCGCGCGCCGCATCGGCACGGCGGCGCTTCTTCGGGCGCGACGCGAGTTCCTCTTCCATTGCTTGCGCGACGAATGACAGCGCCGCCGAGCGTACCGCCGATAGCAATTCCTGACGGCTCCCGAAGTGACGATAGGCCGCGTTCGGGACGACGCCCGCCCGGCGCGTGGCTTCCCGCAAGACGATCGCGTCGGGGCCGCCTTCGCGCGCGAGTTCGATTCCCGCATCGATCAGCGCGCGTCGCAAATCGCCATGTCGATAGGTGCTGCGCGGCTTGCCATTTGTCATTTTGATTCGTGTGACTTCGATTATGTGGACACTGTCCATTATCTCTGCTACTTTTTGTGGACGGTGTACACAACACAAAAAAATAGTTCTGCATCGGTGTTTGCCGTTGCATTGTCACGACGCGGCGGCATCGTATGCGAAAGGAGGTTCGCATGGCGAATACAAATGATCGTACGGATCCGCATGACGATATCGCGCGCATGCGCGAAATGATCGAGGCGTGGCGGCAGGCAGTGCTGGCGAAAGACGTCGATACGCTCGTCAGCCACTACGCGCCGGATGTCGTCGTGTTCGACGTCGTGCCGCCCGCGTCGATCAGGGGCATCGAGCACTATCGCGAGAACTGGCGGCGCTGGTTCGACAGCATAAAAGCCCCGCTCTCATTCGAAATGCGGGAAGTGGAAGTCGCCGCGAGCGGCGATCTGGCTTACGCGCACTCCGTCAACCGCGTCGCCGTGGGCGAACAGGAGGACATCGTGCGCGCGACCGTGTGCTTCAGAAAGATCGATGGCGACTGGCGTGTCGTGCACGAGCACGCATCGGTGCCGCTCATGATGGATATGGACCCTGACGAAACGTCATAACTCAAGGAGCAGTCATGCAAGTGCAACCCTATTTGTTTTTCGAAGGCCGCTGCGAGGAAGCGATCACGTTCTATCGCGAGAACCTGGGCGCGCAAGTCGTCATGATGATGCGCTTCAGCGAAAACCCCGACGCCGGCAAGGCCGAAGCCGCGAGCGGTTGCGGCGTGCCGTCGGGATCGGAAAACAAGATCATGCATGCGGCATTCACCATCGGCGATTCAATGGTGATGGGCTCCGACGGCATGTGCAGCGGCAACACCGAATTCAAGGGCGTATCGCTTTCGCTCACGGCCGATGACGAACAGCAGGCGGAAAAATACTTCAACGCGCTATCGAACGGCGGCCAGGTGCAGATGCCGATGACGCAAACCTTCTTCGCCAAGCGCTTCGGCATGGTGACGGACAAATTCGGCGTCAACTGGATGGTGCTCGGCGGCGTCGAAGGTCAGCCGCAATAAGCATGCGACGACCGTCCGGCTGGAACGCGGCTTGCGCGCCTTTCATCGCATCGATTCGAAAGGAGGCGCACCATGAGCAACTACGCCGGACGTTCTCAGGAAGACCGTATCGCGCAACGCAAGGGCAATAAGCAGACAGCGCAGGAACAGCCGGGCGGGAACATGGCCGAACCCGGCACGGAGCCCAACAAGGACCATAGCAGCGGCGTGCTGACGGAAGAAGGCAAGCAGGTGTGGCGCACGGGTTCGGGCATCGACGGTGGGGGAAAGACCTGACATCCGTATCGGCCTTCTGAAACGTGAAACAATGGCGGGGTGCCAAAAATAACGCATGTACTATTTGCACCTTGACTCATAGGAGCTTTCGATGAGCGCCCCGCGCAAAAACAATCTTTCAGGTTCGGACATGCCTGCTGATGGAGCCGATCGTCCGACCCGCGAGGAAGCCGAAGCCGCTGTCCGTGTTCTGTTGCGCTGGGCGGGCGACGATCCGCGCCGCGAAGGCCTGCTCGATACACCGGGCCGCGTCGTGCGCGCATATGAAGAGTTTTTTGCGGGCTATACGCAGAATCCGCATGACATCCTCGCTCGCACGTTCTCGGAAGTGCAAGGCTATGACGAAATGATCGTCCTGAAGGACATTCGTTTTGAGAGCTATTGCGAGCACCACATGGTGCCGATCATCGGCCGCGCGCATGTCGCTTATCTGCCGAACAAACGCGTCGTCGGCATTTCGAAGCTCGCGCGTCTCGTCGACGCCTTCGCGAAGCGTCTGCAGATTCAGGAGAAGATGACCGCGCAGATCGCCGATACGCTGAACGAAGTGCTGCAGCCGCTTGGCGTCGGTGTCATTCTGGAAGCCGCGCATCAATGCATGTCGACGCGAGGCGTGCACAAGGCGGGCGTGTCGATGGTCACCTCGCGCATGCTCGGCTCATTCCGCGACGATCCATCGACGCGTCGCGAGTTTCTTGCCATCGTCGGCAATCAGAACGCGTTCAGCGTGTCGAATACGTAAGGCCGCCGCAAGCAAAGCGCACGCGCGAACGCAAACGCAAGCAAACGCAAGCAAACAAAAAAGGGCCTCGCGGCCCTTTTTTCATGCGCCGAATCCGTTGCCCGGCGTGCCCGGTCCCGAACCTTCGCGAATCTTGCCCTGCGATACGTTGCTGCCCGGCGGCACGCTATGCGTGAGCCACACATTGCCGCCGATGACCGAGCCTTTGCCGATGGTCACGCGGCCGAGAATTGTCGCGCCCGCGTAGATGACGACATCGTCCTCCACGATCGGATGCCGTGCGTTGCCTTTGACGAGCGCGCCATCGCTCGTCGAAGGAAAGCTCTTCGCGCCGAGCGTCACGGCTTGATAGACGCGCACATGCTGGCCGATCACCGCCGTCTCGCCGATCACGACGCCCGTGCCGTGATCGATGAAAAAGCTCGGCCCGATGGTCGCGCCCGGGTGAATGTCGATGCCCGTCAGCGAATGCGCGATCTCGTTGATAAAGCGCGCGAGCAAGGGCACGCCGAGCTTGTGCAACGCATGCGCGAGACGATGATGCGTCATCGCCCAGACGCCCGGATAACACAGCAGGATCTCGGTGATGTGCTGCGCCGCCGGATCGCCGGTGAAAGCAGCTTGTATGTCGCTTACGAGCAGCGCGCGGATATGCGGCAACTGCGCGCCGAACTCGCGCGCGATCGCGAAGGCTTGCGCGGAGAGATCGGCTTCGCTCGTATCGCGATGTTCGGGCAGGAAGCGCAGCGCGCGGCGAATCTGTTCGCGCAACAGACGCAAGTTGGTTTCGAGCGTTTGCCCGACATAGTAGTCGACGCTTTCGTCGGTCAGATCGGGCGCGCCGTAATGCGTGGGAAAGAGCGCCGAGCGCAGGCCGTTGACGATCCCGACGATGGCCTCGCGTGAAGGCAGTTCACGTATGCCGAGCGGATGCCGCGTGCGATGAAGCTCTTCGCGCGACTGGCGCAAGTCCGCGACGATGCGGGCGAGGCCCCATTCCTGAGGCGTGTCGAGCGCGGTGTCGCGGGATGTTTCGAGCGGCGGTACTGCGCCGAACGTGGGCATGTTCTGCATGTCGGGCAAGAAGCGAGGGACGGATTAAACGACAAGCGTAACCGGTTTTGCGAAAGCCTGCCGTCCGGCCGATCGCGCACCCGCGTCCCCGATGCTCGCGCGGAACATCGCTCAGGCTGTGACGTTGCTTGCGTCGATCCAGCGCACGGCCCAGTCGCGCGCGTGCGCGATGGCTTCGCCTTCGTTGCGGAATCGCAGCTCCGAAGGAAAGAATCGGTTCGCGACGAGCTCGCCATCGCTCGATCGCGAGATCACCACGTACGGCTGGTAGCTGCCATCTCCGGCCCGGGCGGGCGCGCAGTTTAGAAGGTAGCCTCGATGTGAAAAGGCTGCATCGTGTTGCATGAGTCACCTGTGTGAAAGTGCCCTGCTCGTTCGAATCGCATTGCTCTTTTTCGACGGCAAGGTAACGCGCCCTCCTGATTGCTCGAGTTTCGCGTATTGCGCTTTGCCGCCGACAGGTTCCAAATAATACTTGCAGGAAATCGGCTTGGGGTCGAAAAAAGGCCTGAAATTTTAGGTATCCGCGAAGGCGCTCTCCGGCAAGGCTCGCGGTTCCGTCGCCAAATATCCGGAACGAGTCTTGCGTGAGGGCTTGGTCAATTCAGGTCCAACTGCAACGGAGCAATGCGATGAACAACGCTGAATCAAACGATCCGCAGAACAAGCAGAAGGAGCAGGTCGCCGACAGTCCGATCAAGACGCCCGGCGCGGAAACCGCTCACGTGAAGATGAGCGATGCGAACAAGGCCGCAGCGGGCGGCGAAGCGCACGCGGGCGCGGGCGCCGGTGCGAAGACGGAGACGACGAAGGCAGGCATGCATGTCGGCCCGCAAGGTCTCTATGAGAAGCCGCCGCGCGGCGTCGATGTCGCCAACGACGACGGACTCGACGACACCGTCGATGCCGACGCGAAGAGCATTCATGCGCGACGCGAAGCGGAAATGCTCGCGCGCGAGCCGGATTCCGTCATCACTTCGAATGCGACGACCGTGAACTTCGTACCCGAACCGGGCGACGGTCTCGGCGGCTTCGACAGCCGTCCCGGCCGCAATGGCGTGTTGCTTGCGCTGGAGCGGGGCTATCGCCTGATCGATCGCGGCATGGTCGCGCCGACGGTCCCCGAGGTCGAAGACAAGGTGCGTTTCGAAGGACGCGACCCGCACGGCCACACCTTGCGCGGACGCAAGCACTACGCGCTGAATCATCTGCGTCCGTCGCGGCTCTTCGAGCTCGAACGGAAATGAGCACGACCGCCGTCGCGCATAAGCAAAGAGCCGCATGGACTATGCGGCTCTTTTTACTTGCGTGGGCTTCGCGCGTTACTTTTTTTCTTCCTTCTCGTCATCGGTTTCGATGCGCGTCACGCCGCCCGTTGCAGGCGGATCGCTCGCGGGGAACGTGTCTTCGACTGCCTTGTCGAGATCTTCGTCGTCACGTTCCGAATGCGGATTCTGTTCCTTCAGATTGCCCATCGTCTGCTCCTTTGCTCGTTGCTGATCGACGTAATGCGAAGCAACGCGCGTTCCTTGAGCGTGGCACGGCGTATGCTCAGGGACACGGCGAACGAAGCGCCGCAGCGCAACATACATCGCCGGCGCACGAGAGTCGATAAAGGGGAAACCACATGACGACCCACGCATACGACGGTTACACGCAAGAGACCGAAGAGACCACGCAACTTGAACCGGCTACGCGCCACGCCGTTACGCCCGAGCAGCGCTTTACATCGGCGATCGCGTGTCTCGGCGCGGCCTGGGCGCTGTCATGGGCCGAGTTCGCATTGACGCTCGCCATCGGGCTTCCAGGCGATGCATCGAGCCATCCGCTCGCCGCGATGGTCGCGTCGCGGGTGCTCGTCGGCCTGCTCTATGTGTGCGTTGCATCACGCCTGCAATGGGCGCGCTGGCTGACCGTCGTGCTCGGATTCGTGTCGGTCGCCCTCGTCGCGCCGACCCTTGCGCTGCAATGGCATATCTTTCCGGCGGCCGCGTTCGTCTGCGGCGTCGGACTCGTCTGCAAGTTCGCGGCGTCGCTCTATCTTCTTTCGCCGATGCCAGGACGCCTCGCGACGCACTAGCCATTCGTAACTCGCGGTTTGCAATCCTTGAAGCGGACGCGGCTTTTTCGCGCGTCCGTCCGCTCGCACAATGCATGACCACCTTCAACGTCATCCATGCGAGCCCGATCATGAAAATCGCTGTCATTGGTGCAACCGGCACGGTCGGCCAGGCGGTCGTCGCCGAATTGAAAGCCCGTCACGAAGTCATCGAAATCGGTGCGACGCGCGGGGCGCATCGCGTCGATCTGCTCGATCTCGACAGCATCAGAAAGCTCTTCGAAACCATCGGCAAAGTGGATGCGATCGTCGCGACCGCCGGTCATGTGCACTTCGGCCCGCTCGTGAAGATGACGCCGGAGCAATTCCGTCTCGGTCTCAACGACAAGCTGATGGGCCAGGTCAATCTCGTGCTCACCGCGCGCGATTACCTGAACGACGGCGGCTCGTTCACGTTGACGAGCGGCATCGTCGGCGCGGAGCCGATTCGCGAGGGCGCGAGCGCGGCGGCGGTCAACGGCGCGATCGAAGGCTTCGTGCGCGGCGCGGCGATCGAACTGCCCCGCGGCCTGCGCATCAACGTCGTGAGTCCGACGATGCTCGAAGAGGCGCGCGAAAGCTTCGGCCCGTATTTTCGCGGTTTCGAGGCCGCGAGCGGCGCGCGCGTGGCGCTGGCGTACAGCCGCAGTGTCGAGGGCGCGGAGACGGGGCGCATCTATACCGTCCACTGACACTTGCGCGCGCGAAGTGTGCATGGAGCGCGACGCATCGATCGCTTATGCTCGGCGCTTCGAAAAACTCATGGAGCGCGCGATGCAATGGACCCGGGACGGCTATCGGCTGAGCACGGACATCGACGAATTCGACTTCGATGTCGTGCATCGCTATTTGAGCGAAGTGGCGTACTGGTCGCCGGGCATCGCGCGAGAAAAGGTCGAGCGCGCCGCGCGTCATTCGCTCGCGTTCGGGCTCTTTTACGGCAACGCGCAGATCGGCTATGCGCGCATGATTACCGACACGACGACATTCGCCTATCTCGCGGATGTGTTCGTGCTGCCCGAGCATCAAGGCGCGGGCCTCGGCACATGGATGATCCAATGCGTGATGGCGCATCCCGATCTTCAGGGGCTGCGCCGAATGATGCTCGTCACGTCCGACGCGCACGGGCTCTACGCGCGCTTCGGCTTCGCGGCGAGCCAGCATCCCGAGCGCATCATGGAGAAGATCGGCAAGGCTTAACCGCCTTTCACGCCTTGCGTATTGACGTAAAGCGCATAGAGCCCGTGACTCGCCGCCATGAACAACCGGTTGCGATGCCGTCCGCCGAAGCACACGTTCGCGCAACGCTCGGGCAAGTCGATGTGGCCGATCGCTTCGCCTTGCGGCGTGAAGACGCGCACGCCGTCGAGTTCGGCGTCGCCCATGCCCCAGCCGCACCACAGGTTGCCGTGAATATCGACGCGAAAGCCATCGGGGGTGCCGGGGCCCGCATCGATGAGCGGGCGCGCCTCGCCTAGCCTGCGGCCGCCGTCGAGCACGTCGAACGCGTAAATCTTGCGCGGCGTCGCGCGCGATTCCACCACATACAGCACCGATTCGTCCGGCGAGAACGCGAGACCGTTCGGGCCCACGAAGGCGTCGATCATCATCGTGATTTCGCCGCCCTGGCCATCGACGCGATAGACGCAGGGCTTCAGTTGCGCCTCGTTCTTTTCGCCTTCGTAGAAACCGTCGATGCCGAAGGTCGGATCGGTGAACCAGATCGAGCCGTCCGACTTCACGACGACATCGTTCGGCGAATTGAGCGGCTTGCCGGCGTAGCGATCGGCGATGACGGTGATCGATCCGTCGTATTCGGTGCGCGTCACGCGCCGCGTCAGATGCTCGCAGCTTACGAGCCGGCCTTCGCGATCGCGCGTGTTGCCGTTCGCGTTGTTCGACGGCTTGCGAAACACGCCGACTTCGCCGCTCTCTTCGTCCCAGCGCAGGATGCGATTGTTCGGGATGTCGCTCCAGAGCAGATAGCGGCCGTCGCCGAACCAGACCGGCCCTTCGGACCAGCGCGCGCCCTGATACAGACATTCCACCGACGCCGATGCGATGCGCAGTGCATTGAAACGCGGGTCCAGCACGCGCACGGCGGGGTCGGGATAGCGGCGGTCGGGGTGGGTCATCTTTCTTGTCTCCGGTTGGGGGTTGTCTTCACGGTTCGCCGGCGGCCACGCCGGTCAACTCGGCG
The DNA here is from genome assembly GCF_023630765.1 of Caballeronia sp. ATUFL_F2_KS9A. Taxonomy (NCBI): domain Bacteria; kingdom Pseudomonadati; phylum Pseudomonadota; class Betaproteobacteria; order Burkholderiales; family Burkholderiaceae; genus Caballeronia; species Caballeronia sp. ATUFL_F2_KS9A. Next base: position 83,620 of record NZ_JALQEK010000030.1, read on the forward strand.
ATCGATCTGTTCAGGCCATCGAAGATACGCTCGGCGACCCGAGGCGGAAAATCGCCGGGCAATTGCGCTGTCACTTCGTCGATGACCGTCGGCGCGGGTTCGACGATGTGCCGGATGATCGGCTCCGCGCTGTCGCCGAAACCGCATCTCTGCGCCATCGCGTCGAAGTGCCGGCGCTTGATCTCGCGAAACGCGTAGCGCCTGCTCGCACCGGGGATGGCCATCGCCAGCTTCGCCTTGTCCCACGACCATTGGTTGGCGCCGTCGCCTTCCCCTGGCCAGATCGACATGACGTCATAGAGCGGCGTGAGGCGGTATTGTCCGCCCCTCGCCAGAAGAATGCTGAAGTTCTTCGCGTGACCGTCGGGCGCGGCCAGCAGCCAGAACAGGATCTGCGCGCTCACGAGCGTTTGCACGTCACGGCGCGCTTCGGTCGACTGTTGCAGCACGCGCGCGAGATCGCGTCGGCGTCGCGCCATGGGGCTTGAGCCATCGTCCGCCGTGCCGCAGCAGCGCGGTCTTTTCCTGCGCGCCCGCGAGCGAAATGCGGAAGTCGTCGTCATGGTCGGTGCCCAAGGGCATGCCGCCGGCCACCTGATTCAGCAGGCTTTCGACGTCATCGTCGCTGAACGGCGTTCCTTCGATGCTTTCGATGTCTTTCGGCGCTTCGTCGTCGGCAAGCAGTTGCACGGCACCGACACAATCGCGACCGATGGCCCGCAGCAAGTCGAACGCATCGGCGCTGTCGGTCTGAAAGCGCTGCGCGATGCGGCGGCGAATCGGCTCGCTGTCGGGCAGAAGATTGTCGACGTAGTTGAGCACGGCGTCGCCTTTCAGCGGCGCGCCGTCGAGACCGATCGGCAGCGACAGCGAGAGCGGACGTGCCTCGTCCGAGCGAATCCACTCGGTGTCGTATATGAGTTCCGCCGGTCCGCGCGTAGGCAGATTCCACGTTGCCACGCGCTTTCCGTTGGCCCATACGAACAACGCGCGGGAACGAAGCCGACGCCCGGCCATTACCAGTCGGCCTCGTTTGCTTCGATCAGCGACGTGTCGGGCCGGGCCTGCACCAGCAACTGGAGGCCGTAGACGCCGAACATCGCGAGGAGTTGATCGAGCGTCAGCGAGCTTGAATCGCGCTCCAGGGTAGAAAGCCGGCTTTGGCTGATGCCGAGGCGCGCCGCCGCCTGCGTCTGCGTCAGTCCGGCCTGCTTGCGGCCGGCCGCGAGCACATGGCCCATCTGCGCGACTGTTACGATAACTTGTTGCATGGCGCGAAATATCTGTGTGGCGAATAAAAGCAGTTTATTCGCCACACAGATAATCGGTCACCTACAAATCAGAGCGAGTATCTGCGAGAAGAATAAATGCCGTTTATTCGTCCCGCAGATATTCGATGCCGGCGCTCAGTTCGGCCCCAGCTCTCCATCCCTCAGACGCCACAAGTTCAATGGATTGTCGTCCGCCAGCGCAGCCGGCAACAGCGCCGCCGGCAGATCCTGATAGCACACCGGGCGCAGGAAGCGCTCGATCGCCATCGCGCCGACCGACGTGGAACGGCTGTCCGATGTGGCCGGGAACGGCCCGCCGTGCACCATCGCGTAGGACACTTCGACGCCCGTCGGAAAACCGTTCGCGAGAATCCGGCCCGCCTTGCGCTCGAGCACCGGCAACAAGCGCCGCGCAAGCTCGACGTCGCCCTTTTCCATCAGCAGCGTCGCGGTGAGTTGGCCTTCGAGATGGCGCGCGACGGCGATCATCTCGTCCTCGTCGCGGCAAATGACGATCACCGACGTCGGTCCGAAAATCTCGCCCGACAGTTGCGGCTTGGCCAGAAATTCCTCCGCATTCACGCGATACAGCACCGGCAGCGCGCCGCTCGATGCGTCGCCCTTCACGCCGGTCGCGATATTGCGCGCGCCGGACGCGTCGCGTTCCTGGATCCCGCTCGCGTAGGCCGCGGCGATCTGCGCGGTGAGCATTGTCTGCGTTTCCTTCTTCATGATCGCGGTGGCGGCAAGATCGATGAAGTCGTCGAGATCCGGCCCCTCCAGCGCGATCACGAGGCCCGGATTCGTGCAGAACTGGCCGACGCCGAGCGTCACCGAATCGATGTAAGCCGCCGCCAGCGTGTCGCCGCGCGCTTCCAGCGCGCCCGGCAACGCGAAAACCGGGTTCACGCTGCTCATTTCGGCGAAGACGGGAATCGGCACCGGGCGTTTCGCCGCGATATCGACGAGCGCGAGCCCGCCGCGCCGCGAGCCGGTAAAGCCGACGGCCTGAATCGCCGGATGCGCGACGAGCGCCTCGCCGATCGCATTGCCCGCGCCGACGACGAGCGAAAACGTGCCCTCGGGCAAGCCGTTGTCGGCGACCGCCTTCTGCACCGCGCGGCCGACGAGTTCGGACGTGCCGAGATGCGCCGGATGCGATTTCACGACCACCGGACAGCCCGCCGCGAACGCCGAGGCGGTATCGCCGCCCGCCACCGAAAACGCCAGCGGAAAATTGCTTGCGCCGAACACGGCGACCGGGCCGAGCGGAATCTTTTGCAAACGCAGGTCGGATCGCGGCAGCGGTTTTCTGTCCGGCTGCGCGGAATCGAGCGTCGCCGAGAGCCAGCGGCCCTCGCGCACGAGCGATGCGAAGAGCCGCAACTGCCCGACCGTGCGGGCGCGCTCGCCTTCGAGACGCGCCTTCGGCAGCGCGGATTCGGCCATCGCGCGCTCGATCAGCGTATCGCCGAGCGCGATGATGTTGTCCGCGATCGCTTCGAGAAACTGCGCGCGCGTTTCGAACGGCGCGTGGCGATAGTCGTCGAACGCCGCTTCGGCCAGCTCGCACGCGCGCGCGACTTCCGCCGCGCCGCCGCCGCCGAACTCGGGTTCGAGATCGGCGTTGCGCGCGGGGTCGAACGCGCGGAGCGTGGCATCGGTGCCCCGCACGGCCGATGCCCCGATCAGCATCTCTCCGGTGATCTTCATTTCAGCTCCTCATCTCTTGTTGGCGATGGGCGGCGAGCGCTAGGCGCGGCCGCCCGCTAAAGCGAGTGACCCGCGCCCCGCGCAAGCGTTCCGCGCGAGGCGTGCGAGTGGTCATCGAGAGCGGTGAAGCAAATGCGGTGCGCGGTCGAAGCCGAAGCGAAAACCGGTCTTGCGTTGACGCCAGAAACTATAGGCGCGACGCACCACTTGCGAAAGGAAGCGCCTCAGGTTTTGGCGACGGGCGTCGCGGACTTCCTGAACGTGATGTGCGCGATGCGCCGCACCAGCAGCGCCGCCACGAGCGCGGCGACGGCCGTCAGCAGCACGCCGATGTGGATCGACTGCACGAGCGCGTCGCGGGCGGCATCGAAGAGCGCGGGCCCGTCGAGACCGGCCGCGCCCAGTTCGGCAAGGATGCGCTCGCGCAACGCTTCATCGACGAGAATGCGCGGATCCGACAGCCGCGGCAGCCACTGCGCCGACACCGACGGCCCGAGCACGCTCACCGTGCGCGCCACGACGCTCGCATAGTGATGCGCGACGATCGTCCCGACGATGCTCGTGCCCATCATCCCGCCGACCATGCGCGTCGATTGCAGGAGCGCCGTCGTGATGCCGAAGCGCTCGCGGCCCGCGATCTCCTGCCCGAAGATATTCATGTTGTTGAGGATGAAGCCGAGGCCGATGCCGGTCGCGGCCATCGGCAATTCGATCCACACGTGCGGCGTCGATTCGCGCGCGAACGCGAGTCCGACCGACGCGATCAAGAGCAGCGTGAAGCCGATCGACAGGATATTCACCGGCTTCTTCATGTGAATCACGATGCGCGTGTTGATGAAGCTGCCGAGCGCGATGCACGCGGCGATGGGCGTCGCGAGCAGACCCGCGGCCTGCGGCGACAGGCCGAAGCCGCCTTGCAGCAGGAGCGGCGCGAAGAAGATCAGCGAGAACATCACGAAGCCCGCGAGAAACGAGAGCGTGAAGAGCGTGTTCATCTGCGCGTCGCGGAAAATGTCGAGCGGGATGATCGGATGCGTCGCGCGCCGCTCGCAGATCAGGAGCGCCACCGCGCACACCGCTACGCCGATGCCGAGCGCGACATTGGCGGCCGTCAGCCCGTCCTGCGGCAGCGCCTCGATCAGCGCCTGAAAGCCGCCGAGCACCAGCGCGACGAGCGCCGCGCCCGTCCAGTCGATCTTCACGCCGCCCTCGCGCGGCCGATGCAGGTTCGGCAGATGCGCCCAGATGAAATACAGCGCCGCCGCGCCGACCGGCAGATTGACGAGAAACGTCGAGCGCCAGCCCCAGTGCTGGCTCATCCAGCCGCCGAGCGACGGCCCGGCCGCCGTGCCGATGCCGTAAGCCGCCGCGAGCACGACCTGCCAACGCACGCGGGCGCGCGGATCGGGGAACAGATCGGGAATCGACGCGAACGCGGTGCCGACCATCATCCCGCCGCCGACGCCCTGCAGCCCGCGCGCGAGCACGAGGAACAACATGCTGGGCGCGAGGCCGCACAGCACCGACGCGACCGTGAACGTAATCACCGCGGCGATCACGAAGCGCTTGCGGCCGAAGTAGTCGCCGAGCCGCCCGAACACCGGCACCGTCACGACCGACGCCAGCAGATACGCGCTCGCGATCCACGCGTAGAACTCGAAGCCGTGCAGCTCCGCCACGATCGACGGCAGCGCGGTGCTGACCACCGTCTGATCGAGCGCGACGAGCATGTTGACGAGGCCGATGCCGAGCATCGCGTAGAGAGCGGTTCTGAACGGTAAAGCAGGCGGCGATTGAGTCACGGTCGGGCGGGCGGGATGGAGAAGTGCTAAAAAGAGATCGCGCCGCCGTTTGTTAAGCGGACGCTGATGTAGAAGAACCACGAATTGTACGGCCTGCCTTGCGCCAGATCGACCTATCGCAAAAAAGCATCGGCGCTGATTCGGTCGACCATTGGCGATCTCGGTAAAAAAGCAACCCAGGAAGGTAAAAAAGTTTGACCGATGCCGTGCCCGCGTCAATTTTTCACGCGGGCCAATGGTTGCCCTATGGGAGAATCGTTTTGTCATTCATCAACAAAACGAAGCCCAAAATGTCCGTCGTGTCCGAACTTTCCCGTGCGCGCCGCAATTCGGCGCACTGCTCCACGTGCGCGATGCGTCATCTGTGCATGCCCGAAGGCCTGTGCGCGAACGACATCGCCAAGCTGGAGAACATCATTTCGGTGACGCGCAAGGTCAAGCGCGGCGACGCGCTCTTTCGCGCGGGCGACCGCTTCGATGCCCTGTTCGCCGTGCGCTCCGGGTCGATCAAGACGGTCATCACGCACGACGGCGGCCGCGAGCAGGTGACGGGGCTGCTGCTCGCGGGCGATGCGCTCGGTTTCGAAGGCATCGAGGAAGGCGAGCATACGTGCGATGCGATCGCGCTCGAAGACAGCTCCGTCTGCGTCGTGCCGTATTCGCTTTTCGAGCGCATGTGCCGCGAAACCGACGCGCTGCAAAAGCGCCTGCATCGCATGATGAGTCACGCGGTGAACCGCGAGGCGAATCACGTCGTGCGGCTCGGCATGCTGCGGGCCGACGAGCGCGTCGCGCGGCTGCTGCTCGATCTTTCGTCGCGGCTGTCGAAGCGCGGTTACGCGTCGTCGGAATTCACGCTGCGTATGACGCGCGACGACATGGGCAGCTATCTCGGCATGACGCTCGAAACCGTGAGCCGCACCCTGTCGCGTTTCGACAAGGCGGGCCTTATCGAGACGCAGGGCAAGTTCATCCGCATTCGCGACTTCGACGCGCTGCGCGCCGTCTGACGGGACATCGTCTGCGATTATTGCGTCGGCCCGAATAATCGCCGCCTATTTTTCTGTTGGCATGCGCTTCGCTACGGTTTAGTCTTTTCGATTCGACCGACGCGCGCTACGGCGCGCGTTTTGGTCGATTGCGAAGCCACTGGCCAGCCACGGAGATTGGGCGACATGAACCGCGAACCTTCCCTGCGTCATCCGCTGCTCGAGCGCCTCGCCGAAGCGCGCCGCGTCACCGACGAGCTTTTCAATGTCGTCAAGCCCGAGCACCTTTACGACAGGCCGATCGCCGAGCGGCATCGCATCGTTTTCTATATCGGGCATCTCGAAGCCTTCGACCGCAATCTGCTCGATCAGCGGCTCTTCGATCTGCCGAGCCCGAATCCCGCCTACGACCAGCTTTTCGCTTTCGGCATCGATCCGGTGGACGGCGGCCTGCCGACCGATCAACCGTCCGACTGGCCTTCGCTCGACGAAGTGCGCGCGTATCGCGACACGGTTCGCGCCGAGATCGACGCGCATTTCGATCCGATCAGGATCGCCGCGGCGCCGCTTTCGGCAGACGAGCCGCCCGCGAAGCTGCTCGAAGTGGCGATCGAGCATCGGCTGATGCACGCGGAAACGCTCGCGTACATGCTGCATCAATTGCCGGTCGATAGAAAAATCGCGCCATCGAATGCGTTTTCGGAACGTTCGTCGGATCGCGATCTGTCACACGAAAGCGTGCGCGTGCCGGCGGGCAGCACGACGCTCGGGCTGACGCGGGAAAGCGGCCTGTTCGGCTGGGACAACGAGTTCGGCGAGGAACGCATCGAGGTGCCCGCGTTCGAGATAGACCGCCATATGGTCACGAACGGCGACTATCTGCGTTTCATCGATGCAGGCGGTTACTGGAATCGCGATTACTGGGACGACGCCGACTGGGTGTGGAAGGAAGAGCAGCGCATCGCGCACCCGGCGTTCTGGATTCCCGGCGACGACGCGAACGCATGGCAGCTACGCACGATGTTCGACGAAATCGCGCTGCCGCCCGACTGGCCCGTCTACGTGAGCTACGCCGAAGCGAAGGCGTACGCGCGCTGGGCGGGCAAGTCGTTACCGACCGAGGCGCAATGGCAGCGCGCCGCATCGGGCGCGCCGCATGTCGCGGAAGGCAACTTCGATTTCCGCCGATGGGACCCGGCGCCGGTGCAGGCGCATCCGGAGAATCGCAGCGAGTTCGGCGTCGAAGGGCAATTCGGCAACGGCTGGGAATGGACGTCGACGGAATTCGGCCCGCTGAACGGCTTCGAGCCGTTTCCGTTTTATCTCGGCTATTCGGCGAATTTCTTCGACGGCAAGCATTTCGTGATAAAGGGCGGCTCGGCCCGCACGGCGGCGTGCATGTTGCGGCCGAGCTTCCGCAACTGGTTCCAGGGGCATTACCAGTACGTCTATGCGGGATTTCGCTGCGTGAAGAACATTGATTGAGCGATCACCGCGCGCAACTTATCGTGCGGTCACATCCTTGGCCGGGACGTCGATGGTCGCCGTTGCATTGGCGGCCGGCGTCGCGCTTTCGCCCACGCCATCCTTGAAAGCCTTGACCGCGCCGCCGAGATCGGAACCGACGCTACGCAGCTTTTTGGTGCCGAAAACGAGCGCGACGATAGCCAAGACGATGAGCCAATGCCCGATGCTGAGACTTCCCATATCACCTAACCTCACAGAGATAAACGTTGAAACCGGGCGGAATGCGCAAGATTTACTCGACGCCCCGCTCGCACTTTGCGTATTCTGTCATAAAAATCAACAACTTATGTGACCCCGTTTTGAACTGCGCTCGGTAAACGGCCGGCTCCCGAGTATTTATTGCCTCTGGCCCCAAAATGGAAACGCCGCGCGTCCTCACGAACGCGCGGCGTTTTTCGCTTGCTATCGACGAGATCAGAAATCCGTCGTCACCGACAGCAGCACCGTGCGCGGCGCGCCTTGCGTCAGATAACCGCCGATCGTCGAAGCCCAATACGACTTGTTCGCGACGTTGAGCACGCTCGCGCGGAACGTCGTCGGCTTGCCATAGATCACGGTCGCGTAACGCGCGCCAAGGTCGAAGCGGTTCCAGTGCGGAATCGACAGCGTGTTGGTCGTGTTGAGATACTGCGACCCGGTATAGATCCAGCGCGCCGTCAGCGTGAGGCCGTTGAGCATCGGCACGTCGTACTCCGCGTTCACGTTGAACATGAACGTCGGCACGCCGATCGGCTTATTGCCGTCCAGGGAGGCGTCGCCGAGACCGTATTGCGTCGCGTGGATATACGTCGCGCCCGCGATCAGGCGCACGCCGCGCACCGGCTCGCCGAACACCGACGCCTCGATACCCCGATGGCGCTGCGTGCCGTCCGAGACAAAAACGTTCGACGTGTTCGTGTAGGTCAACGGCTTTTCGATCTGGAACGCCGCGATCGACGCGCCGTACTGACCGTTGTCATACTTTGCGCCGACTTCCCATTGCTTCGACTTCTCCGGCGGCAGCAGTTGCCCGGTGTTGACCGCGGTTGACGGCGCCGCCTCGCCTATCGTCAGCGCTTCGCTATGGTTCGCGAAGAACGACACGTTCTGCCACGGCTTCACGACGAGACCGAACAGCGGCGTCGTCACCGAGTCGTTGTAGGCCTCGGTCTGAACGCCCGTGTAGTCGAAGTTGTTCGCGTGGATGTCCTGATGACGCACGCCGACCGTGAACAGCACGCGGTCGTTGAGGAAGCCGAGCGTGTCGGAGATCGAGACGCTGCGCAGCAGGCTGAGCGACGTGGTTTGCGGATCGGCGAGATTGCCCGCCTGCCCGATCGTCGCCGGATACGGAACCTGCGGCGTGTCGTAGATGCTCGACGCCCAAGAGCCGCTGTACGTGTACGCCGACCTCGAATCGACGCGCACGATCGACGCGCCCGCCGTCACGAAGTGCGACACCGGGCCGGTGTTGAAGTGACCGCGCACGCCGGCTTCGGCGGAAGTGCCGTCTTCCTTGTGCGGCACGCCGAGACGCGATTGCGTGACGCCCGTCGTATTGATGCTCGGCGACGAATACTCGCCGTGCTCGTCCGTATGACGCACGCCGCCCGTCACGTAAGCCGTCCAGCCGGGCAGGAAATCGTATTCGGCGCGCAGGATGCCGACCGTGTCTTCGATCGAACTGTAGTTCCACGACTGCCCGTAGTTGTACGACGCCGACGGCGGTTCGGGAATGTAGTTGGCGTAGTCGTAGACCGTCGAGCGGCCGCCGTTCACGCGCTGGCGCTGATACAGGAAATCGGCGTACAGACGCAGTTTGTCGCCGCGCCAGTCGAGCGCCACGGCGGTCGTGTTATCCCGCCGATGTTCGTTGTCGATCGACGTCTCGCCGTCGTGATTCGCCTGATTCACGCGGATGCCGAACTGCCCTTCGCTGCCGAATCGGCGGCCGACATCGACATGCGCGCCGATCGTACCGGACGTCTCGCCATCGATCGTCACGCGCGTGAGCGGCTTGTCGTCGGCGCGCTTGAGTTGCAGATTCAGCCCGCCGCCCACCGCCGAGCCGTTCGGCGATGCGCCGTTCAGAAACGCGTTCGCGCCCTTGAATACATCGACGCGTTCGAGCGCATCCGTCGAGACGAGCTGACGCGGCGTGATGCCGTAGAGACCGTTGAGCGAGACGTCATCGCCTTGCAGCTCGAACCCGCGAATGATGTACACCTCGGAGAAGTTGCCGAAGCCGAACGCCGTACGCACCGCCGGATCGTTCGCGAGCACGTCCGAAAGCGTGCGCGCCTGCTGGTCCTCGATCAGCTTCGACGTGTACGTCGTCATGCTGAACGGCACGTCGATCATCTTTTGCTGGCCGAGCACCCCGAAATCCGCGCCGCGCGCGACCTGGCCCCCAGCGTAGGTCGGCGCGAGATCGCCGGGCAACTGTTCCTTCGACGCCTGAACCTTGACGGCCGGCAGCGTGCTCTCGGCGGGCGAATTCGCGCCTTCAGCGTTGCTTGCGCCGGACGATTGCGCGTGAGCGGACAAGGAAAACACCGCCGCGACAGCCGCGACGATGGCTACGCTCGACGCGCGACGGACGAGCGCCTTCGCAGGCGTGGCCTGCAAGGTGGAAACACGGGAAACGGGCATGAATCAGAGGAGGAACGTCGAAGTTGGTCGGTCTTCCGTCCCGGGGCGCGAATGGAATCCGGGCGGCATTGTTCTGAGCGTCGAAGCAAGCCGCGCAAGCGCGCGGCAGCCCGAGGCCGTTGTGCGCCGCATTATATTGCAAATAAGAGTCGTTATCATTCCGATAACGAGAGATTTGTCGGAACGCAACGTCTGACGCGCGTCAGGCTTTTGAATCGCGCTTTATGCGAGGGTCTTCGGATTTACGAAGTCATTGAACGTGCCGACCGCGCATCGGCGACGGCGGCCGAATGACGGCGCGCCGCGCGCTTCCTGAACCAGATGATGAGCCCCGTCGCGCTGAGCACCGCGACCGCGATGCCCACGGCGCTCACGAGAATCCGTCCGCCGAGGCCGACGATGCGCCCCGAGTGCAGCGGAAACTGCGCCTGCATGAAGATGTCGCCGGCCGAGCCGCGGCCCGGAATCGTCGATCCCGCGAGCGCGCCCGTCTGGGCGTTGTAGTACAGCCAGGCGTTGCCGAGACCAACGTCGCCGTGATCGTGCCCCGGCGCGAAGAAACCGACGCCGTAAGCCTTGAACATCGGCGCGTAGTAGAGCGCGCCCGGCGGTTCGGTCAGGTTCTCGCGTTTCGCGTCGCGGGCGGCCATCTCCAGAATCTGCTCGCGCGTCGCTGGCGCCTTGCCCGGCGGGCCGGCGCGCACGAGTTCGGGGTTGTCGAGGAAAGAAGGCGAAAGCTTCGAGAACATCGATACGACCGGGCGCATCACGGGTTCGGAAAGATTCATCGAGATCGAGGTGAGCGCCATGACGAGCAGAAGGCCCCAGATCCACACGCCGCCGGAGCGATGCAGGTCGAACGTCAGCGCGTAGCCGCCGCGCTTCACGCGGAACGCGAACGACTTGCGCCACGCCTTCACGCTCGGAAACGACAGAATCAGCGCGATGCCGCTATCGAAGAACCAGAGAATGCCCACGATGCCGATGAGCCACGTGCCGATATCGAAGCCGCCGACGACCGGCAAATGCAGCGTGTAGTGCAGCTTGTAGAGGAACGGCATCAGATCGATGCGCGCGAGCGACACCGCGCCCCACATGCGCTGCGCCTGCACCTGCCCCGTCGCGGGATCGACGGCGATCTGGTTGTACGGCACGTCGAACGGCGCGTTCGTCGCCGGATTCGTGCGCGGCATCACCATCATCTGCGCGGTGTGCCCCGGCTCGATGCCGAGCGGCAGGTACGTCACCTCGACGCGCGGATCGGCCGCTTCGACGCGCCGCGCGAGTTCGAGCGGCGGAAGCGCGGGCGCATCGGTGCGCGCGTTGAAGAACGACGGATTCAGCAGCGCGTCGATCTCGTGATCCCACGCGATGATCGCGCCGGTCAGACCCGAGACGAAGAGAAAGAGCGCGGTCGCGACGCCGAGCCAGCGATGCAGGCGAACCAGAACCGGCCTCATGCCCGCGAGTCCTCGGAGCGATAGTCGTGCGCGACGGCGATCATCTTTTCGACGTGATGTAAATAGGAATTGTTCGCAATTCTATCGACGACTGATCGGCCACACAAGCTTCTCGTAAGCTGCTTACCGATTTTTTGTCGCGAACCCGTGCCGACAGTGGAGCAAAAGTTTACAAGCTCGCGATGTTCAGGGCAGAATGCCGTCGCCCGATAATGCGAACGATTCGCATTTAAAACAACTTCAAACGACGAAGGACAGACCATGAAATCAGCGACGCGCTCGCGCGCATTCCCGGCCACATCGACGATGCGGCCTTCGACCCTCGCCGCCCTGCTGCTCTTCGCGATGAGCCAGTCCGCGATGGCGCAAGGCAGCGACGGCGCGCAAGCCGCCGATCAACCCCACGAGGCGTCGCTGCCGGCGGTGTCCGTCACCGCGTCGCAGGACACGCTGCAGCATCTGCGCGACGACGTGTCGAGCGGCGCGCTCGGCTCGCGCACGCAACTGGAGACGCCCTTCTCGACGACGATCGTCACCGGCGAGGAGCTCGCCGACCGGCAGGCCAACAAGCTCGGCGACGTCTTCGCGCAGGACGCGTCCGTGTCGGACAACAGCAATCCGTACAACGCGTGGGCGAGCTACATCACCGTGCGCGGCATGCAGCTCGACTGGCAGAACGGCTTCAAGCTCGACGGCCAGCCGTACAACGGCTACGGCATCACGATGCCTTACGAGCAGCTCGAAAGCGTCGAACTGCTGAAAGGGCTGTCGGGCTTCATGTACGGCTTCGGCGCGCCGGGTGGCGTCGTGAACTACGTGACGAAAAAGCCGCCCGCGACCGACAGGCAGATCGCGAGCGTCGATGTCGGCTATCGCTCGACGTCGGTCTGGACCGAGCATCTGGATCTCGGCGGGCGCGTCGGCCCGGACAGCGTGGTCGGCTACCGCTTCAACGCGACGCACGAGGAAGGCAAGACGTACAACGACGGCAACGTGCGGCGCGATTCCTTCTCGCTCGCCGCCGACGCGCGCCTGACCCGCGATCTCACCGCGACCTTCGGCGCGCTGTATCAGGAGCGGCATGCGTCCGGCATCACGACGGCGATTTCGACCGCGCGATATACCGGCACGTCGCTGCCGGCGACGCTGTCCGGCGGGAGCAGCACGCTGCAGACGCCCGATCAGCATCTGAACACCAACCTGCAGATCTACACCGCCGGCCTGCAGTACAACCTGAGCCCGGACTGGACGCTCTCGGCGACGTACAGCTTCAGCAAGAGCACGCGCTATCGCAACGAAGGCACCTGGTATCTGCTCGATCAGGCAGGCGATTACGACGACTATCGCTTCGAAGGCAAGGAAGGGCATCAGCTGAACACGTTCCGCGTGATGGCCGAAGGTCTCGTGAAGACGGGACCGCTCAGGCATCAGCTCGTGTTCGGCGCTGATTACCAGAAGCAGACGACCGACTACGGCGCGAACTCCTTCTATGCGCAGCTCGGCACGGGCAACCTCTATCAGCCGAACGTGAATCGTTACGACAGCTCCGGCTTCTACACCTATCGCGCCGCCGACGTCACGCAGAAGGCGCTGTTCGCGAGCGACACGATCGCGCTGACCGAGCGCTGGTCCGTGCTCGGCGGCCTGCGCTACACGAACTACGAGCAGCACGGTTACGGCCTCGACGGCAGCACGTCGTCGACGTACACGCAAAACGGCGTGCTCACGCCAACCGTCGCGCTGATGTACAAACTCACGCCGGGCACGACGCTCTATGCGAGCTATGTCGAATCGCTCGAAGCGGGCAACGTCGTCGGCGACACCTATGCGAACGCCGGGCAATTGCTCAAGCCGCTGCGCAGCAAGCAATACGAAGTCGGCGTGAAGAGCCAGAACGCACGCTGGAGCGCGACGGCCGCGCTGTTCCGCATCGAGCGCGGCGCGCAGTATGCCAACAGCGACAACGTCTTCGTCGAGGACGGCGAGTCGATCTTTCAGGGTGCCGAAGCGGGCGCGGACGTGCGTCTCGGCCGGGACTGGACCGTCGGCGCCGATCTGATGTGGATCGCGACGCACTACGAGAAAGGCTCGACCAACAACGGCAATCGCGTCGCGGGCGCGCCGGGATTCGTCGCGGCGGCGCACGTGAATTACGCGGTGCCCGTCGTTCCGGGCCTGACGCTCGGCGCCGATGCGAAATTCACCGGCAACACGAGCCTCAGTCCGTCCGGCGACATCAAGGTGCCGGGCTATCTGGTGATGAACCTCGGCGCGACCTACACGACGCGCATCGCCGGACATAACGTCGGGCTGCGCGCGGCCATCGACAATCTGACGAATCGCCGTTACTGGGAATTCCAGTATGCCGATTACATCCAGCCGGGCGAGCCGCGCACGCTCTCGCTCAACGCGCGCGTCGAATTCTGAGCCTTGCCGCGCGACATGCCTTGAAATAACTGGTCCGAGAGGCCCGCCCCTTGTGCCGCAAGGCTTGGCGGGCGGGCCGTGACATTCCGTGAAATAGTTTGCGCGTGGTTTTTAACCGGGCCGATCGCCACAATGGGTTCATTCGCAACCACCCACCAAGGCGAACAATCATGGAACTGGAACTGCTCGGAAAAATCTCGATGTACGTGATGGGCATCGTCCTCACCGCGTCGCTGCTCGAGGCCGTCGTCCTGCATTTCAAGTACAAGGGCACCGACAAGGCGTTCGACTGGCACGAGACCTGGATCTCGCTCGTCGATCTCGTCGGCCGCAAGCTCCTCGCGTTCCTGCCGCTCTCGCTCGCGACGCCCGTCTTCAACTTCGCGTGGGAGCATCGCATCCACACGGTCACGACGAACACGGCGCTCACGCTGTTCCTGCTCTTCATCGGACAGGAGTTCTGCTACTACTGGTATCACCGCGCGTCGCACACGATCCGCTTCTTCTGGGCGAATCACGCGGTGCATCATTCGCCGAACCAGTTGACGCTGTCGTCGGCGTATCGGTTGGGCTGGACCACCAAGATCGCGGGCTCGGCCATCTTCTTCACTCCGCTCGTGTGGTTCGGCGTGAAGCCCGACGTGGTGCTCGCGGTCGTGTCGATCAACCTCCTCTATCAGTTCTGGCTGCACGCAACTTGGATTCCGAAGCTCGGCTGGCTCGAATATGTGTTCAACACGCCGTCGGCGCATCGTGTGCACCATGCATCGAACGCGACATATCTCGATGCGAACTTCGGCGGCGTGCTCGTCATCTTCGATCGCCTGTTCGGAACGTACGTGGAAGAGCGCGCCGATGAGCCGTGTGTCTACGGCCTGACGACGCCGGTGACGTCGCATAACCCGATCGTCGTCGAGATGCAGCACTGGGTCAGCCTCGCGAAGGACATGTACAACGCGAAGAGCGTGTCGGATGCGGTCGGCTTCCTGCTGCGTCCTCCGGGCTGGCTGCCGAACGGCGAAGGCGACACCACCGAAGAATTGCAGAAGCGCGCCAAGTCGATCGAACAACAACCGGCCCACGCGGGCCGATAACGAAAGCCTCCCAGCGGTACTTTCGAATCCCGATGTCCGGTTCAGCGCCGGCATCGGGTTTTTTCATTTGCGGCGCTGGATCGTCGCAGCCGCCGCGCCCGCCGCCGCAAACGCGCACGCGGCGGAGAGCGCGGCGACGGCGCGCAACGCATCGGCGATGGCATCGGCTTGCGCGCGGGCGAGCGGCGCCGATGACGCTTCGGACGTCGGCTGGGCGTCCAGCGCGCGCATGCTGTCGCGCGGTACATGCAGCCGATCGAGCCGCGCCCACAAAGCCGCGTCGTGCGACCACACGAACACGATGCCGAGCACCGCGATCGCGAGCAGGCTCGCCACGCGCGCGACCGCGTTGTTGATGCCCGACGCGATGCCCGCGCGCTCGCTTCCCGCCGATGCCATCACGGTCGTCGTCAGCGGCGCGACGGTGATCGTCATGCCGAGCCCGAGCACGACGAGCGCTGGCAGAAAGCCCATCCAGTAGCTGCCCGCGACGAACGGCAGCGCGAGCATCGCGAAGCCCAGACCCGCCACGCACGGACCGGCGATCAGGAGCGCACGCGCGCCGAAGCGGCTCGTCAGCCCGCCCGTGAAACGCGACAGCAAACCGATGATGAGCGGCATCGGCAACACCGCCGCGCCCGCTTCCGTCGCGGTGAAACCGTATGCGCGAATCAGCGTGTACGGCAGGAAAAACAGCACGCCGCCGAGCCCGAAGTACAGCAGCAGCGTGACGATATTCGCGCCGCTGAAATCGCGCGAACGGAAGATGTCGAGCGGGACCATCGGATCGCGCGATTTGGCTTCGATCGCGATGAACGCGGCGAGCAGCACGATGCCCGCGCCGATCATCCCGAGCACGAGCGGATAGGCGAAACCGCGCGACGGCGCTTCCGTGAGACCGTAGGTCAGCATCGCGAGGCCCGCTGCCGTGCTCGCCGCGCCGGGCCAGTCGAGGGTTGGCGGCGCGTCGGCGTCGTGGCTGTCGGGCACGGAAGCCATCGCCAGCGCGATCGTCGCGGCCGCGAGCGGCACGTTGAGGAAAAAAATCGCGCGCCACGAAAATGCATCGACGAGCCAGCCGCCCGCCGCCGGACCGACCGACGACGTGATCGCGCCGACGCCCGCCCACGTGCCGATCGCGCGCCCGCGCGCCTCGCCGTCGAACACCGCGCCGATGATCGCAAGGCTGCCCGGCACGAGCAGCGCCGCGCCGATGCCCTGCAATGCGCGCGCCGCGATCAGCCAGCCCGTGCCCGGCGCGAAGCCGCACGCCGCCGACGCGACCGTGAAGATTGCGACGCCCGCGGCGAACACTTTGCGCCGTCCGAGCTTGTCGCCCATCGCGCCGCCGACCAGCACGAGCGCGCCCAGAAGCAGCAGATACGCGTTGACGACCCACTGCATCGCCGCAATGCTCGCGCCGAGCTCGCTCTGGATCGACGGCAGCGCGACGTTGACGACCGAGCCGTCGATGAACGCCATGCTCGATCCGAGAATCGTCGCGGACAGCGCGAGGCGCTTGCGATGGCACGGCTGATCGGCGGCGACGGGTTGCGCGCGGATCGCGAGTTCGTCGCAAGGACTCGCGGGCGAGGCGACGGCGTGCACGCGTTGCGGGTTGTTCAATGGCGCTCCTGGTCGACGAATCCGCGGATAGAAGAGGCTAACCGGTTCTGCATTTTCACGCCCGCGACGTGGTTGGCACGCTCGCGCGCACGCCCCGGCCCGGCGGGTTAAGCTAATTGCTTCACTCGCATCGGGATGCCGCCATGAGTCGAACAGACGGAGTCGCGCAAAGCCGATGGCTCGTGGATGCGCGCGAGGAAATCGCCGCCGCGCTTCGGACTTCCGACGAAGCCTGGCTTCACGACATGAGCATGCGCTGGGGTTGCCGTCTCGCGATGCTCGTCGCGGATTTCGGCGTGCGCGTGATGCTGCGTGAGGAAGGCGTCGTCATGAAGCTCGAGCCGCCGCCGGAGGTCGACAGCGCGCTCATCGAGTTCTGCGAAGGGAAGGCCGATTCGCTCGCGCGCGCCGCGTGGATCAAGCTGTCGAAGTTCGAAGAGCACGCGATCGCCGTGCTCGAAGCGAGCGCGCTCATTCAGGGCGATGCGCAATGCACCGCCTGCCGCGAAACGATTCTCGCGTGGCGTCAGATGCTCATCGCCGCGAACGAGTGGCCGCGCGAGGAAGCCGATCCGTACATCAGCCACGCCTGCCGGCCGATATTGAAGCAGTTCATGAATCTCGCGTCGTGCGCGACGGACGGGCATCAGTTCGAGCTCGCGCGCGCAGGCGATTACGAAGAGACATGGCGCGAGTTCGAGAACTTCTGTTCCGATGAAGTTGCGCCGCCCGTGACCGGCTGGGGCCGCAAGTATCGGCATCGGGCAAACGCATTGCCGATGCCTCGTGCGTTCCAAGTCAGAACCGATGCCGCAAGCCGACCGTCGCTTCGACCTGATTGCTCGTCGACGATGGCGCCGTGAGGCCGTTGATCCACGCCACACCCAATGGCGAATTGGCGCTGGCGCTCACGCCTTGCCATACGCCCTGGATGTAGACATCGGTGCGCCGCGAGAAGGCATAGCCGGCCATCGCGCTGACCTGATTCCAGTGCGGATTGCCCGCGCCCGCGAGCCCGCCCGCGCGCGAATACGTGTACGCGGCCGAAAGTTCGACGGCGGGCGTCAGCGCGTAGCGCACGTTGCCTTCGAAGTTCTGGACATGCGTCGAAGAGCCGGTCTGGAACAGCTCCGTCAGATTCGTCTGCGTATAGACGAGGCCCGCCACCGCCAGGCCGATCGCGTAGCTCACGCCCGCGCCCCACGTCTGCTGACGGCCCGCCAGCGCGCCTAGCGGAACGGCCGTCGTCGTGAGCACGCCCTGTAGCGAAGAGCCGGTCGTATCGGTGACGGCGCCGTTGGTGTTCAGCTGCCCCGGCGTCGCGGCGTCGCTGTTCAATTGCAGGAAGCCCGCGCCGAAACTAAGCGGTCCCCACATATACGACATGCCGAAGCTATACGCACGATTGTTCGAAAATCCGCCGGCCTGGTTCGAGAAACCATATAACGCACCGAGCTTGAATCCCGCGAAATCCGGGCTCTGATACTTCACGGCGTTGTTGATCTGGAACGAATCGTTGAGGTTATCGATATCGAATGGATGTGCGAAATGCGTGCCGCCATACTCCGTGCCCGTCAATGATAGTGGCGCGACGAAATCGACCATGTCGTCAGTCTGACGGCCGAACGTGATAACGCCGTAATCGCGGCTCGACAAGCCGACATACGCCTGCCGGTTGAAGAGGCGGTTATTCACCGACGATTGTCCATTGTTCAGATTGAAGCCGCTTTCCAGATTGAAGATAGCTTTCAATCCCCCGCCGAGATCTTCAGCGCCGCGCAAGCCCCATCGGCTGTATTGGACTGGGCCGCTTTTAAGTTCCCAATTGCTGTGGCCGCCGCCGGTCGGCGTGATCTGATTGTTCGAATACGTGATGCCGGCGTCGATGAGGCCGTAGAGCGTCACGCTGCTTTGCGCGTGGGCCGCGCCCGCGCAAGCGATCATCGTGGCCGCACCGCTCATAAGCAACTTTTTCATTTGCCGAGGCTCCATCGATGTCGGGTAAAGACACGCATGCCTCATCCACTTTATGCGACCGAAACGATAACCGGCAACCTGAAAATATCGCGCGCGAGCACGGGCTCGGGCGTTCGCTTAAAAGTCGTGGCGCACCGAGAATGTCATGCCCTTTTCATGCTCGTGATTCACGCCGAGCTGCGGATTGGCAGAGAAATGCCAATCGTCCGTGTCGTTCGTGATGTCGTCGCGCGGCTGCACCCGAACGGGCGCCGAATTGGGCGATAGCGGCAAGGGATAAGCCCGCGCGAGCTGGCTCAGATCGGGATGAACATTTCTTTCGTACTTCGACAATGCGATGGCGTCGAGCGCGTCCATCGTGCCCTTGAATGCATATCGCGGATGACGAGGCCCGACGCGAGACACGCTTTCGGTCGAGACAATGGCTGGCGCGGGAAAGAACAGCACATTCGCCGCCACGCGCTGATTGGGAATCAGGCGAGCCTGTTCGCTGGCTGATGCGAAGCTGCCGACAACGAAAACCATGATGCCGGCGACCCAATACCTTCGGATAAGACGTGTCATCGAATGCCCGAAAGACGCTACGGTCGAATGAAATTCAGCGCTCTTAAATCATTTTAATTCATTTGGCGGTGCGTTTCCTGACGATGACGCCATCGAATCGTAATCACGAATTGTGCAACGAATCGAAATGTGATTCTCGAATTGCATGACGGGTTTCACAACTCTGCGCGCAGCATCTATCTTGAAGAGCGGATCGACTCCGTTCACGCATCTTCCGGAGACCACATCATGTTTGCGCGCAAGCTCCGACTCATTGCCTTGTCCACTGCAATACTCGTCTGCGCCATACCGAATGCCTCTTTCGCAACGGAACAGGCACAACAACGCCGCGCGGGACGCGACGTCCGCCAGGACACGCGACAGCACGCACGCCATACGAAACAGGATTGCCGCGCGGCGAATCAGCAATCGAACGCGAGTTGCCGTCACGACAAACGCGACACGAAGCAACAGGGACGACAGGCAGCACGCAATATCAAGTATTGATGTGCGGGACAGGTTGTTTCCTGTCTATCGCATTCCCGCAATCGCCGATGAACGTTCAATGAAAGGAGACCTCGTGATGAGCAAGCACTCCAGAAATGGCGCGTCGCATTCTTCTGCTCTCGAAGGCGATGAACTTCGCCTCGTCGATGCGTGGTGGCGCGCGTGCAATTATCTTTCGGCAGGCATGATCTTTCTCGCCGATAACCCGCTGCTACGCGAACCGCTGAAGGCCGAACACGTCAAACACCGGCTGCTCGGGCACTGGGGCGCGAGTCCCGCACTGTCGTTCGTATGGGCGCATCTGAACCGCGTCATCAGGCGCGACGACATCGACGTGATCTTCATGGCCGGCCCCGGTCACGGCGCGCCCGGCGTGCTCGGTCCCGCGTATCTCGAAGGCACGTATTCGGAGGTCTATCCGGACAAGAGCGAAGATGCCGAAGGCATGCAGAAGTTCTTCAAGCAGTTTTCCTTTCCGGGGCATATCGGCTCGCATGTGACGCCCGAAACGCCGGGATCGATCCATGAAGGCGGCGAACTCGGCTATAGCCTTTCGCACGCTTATGGCGCGGCACTGGACAATCCGGAGTTGATCGTCGCGTGCGTCGTCGGCGACGGCGAAGCGGAAACCGGTCCGCTCGCAACGGCGTGGCACTCGAACAAGTTCATCAATCCCGCGCGCGATGGCGGGGTGCTGCCGATCCTCAATCTCAACGGCTATAAGATCGCGAATCCGACGATCCTCGCGCGCATCGGTCATGACGAGCTGGAGGCCTTGTTCGTCGGTTATGGTTATCGGCCTTATTTCGTCGAGGGATCGGATCACAACGAGATGCATAAGAAGATGGCGGAAACGCTCGATGCCGCGACCGCCGACATCCGCGCGATCTGGGACAAGGCGCGCAACGATGGCCATGTGAAACGGCCGCGCTGGCCGATGATCGTTCTGCGCACGCCGAAAGGCTGGACCGGTCCGAAGGAAATCAACGGACATAAGGTCGAAGGTTCATGGCGCGCCCATCAGGTGCCGTTCTCCGACGTGCATAACAATCCCGCAAATCTCGCCGTGCTCGAACGCTGGATGC
The DNA here is from genome assembly GCF_023630765.1 of Caballeronia sp. ATUFL_F2_KS9A. Classification (NCBI taxonomy): domain Bacteria; kingdom Pseudomonadati; phylum Pseudomonadota; class Betaproteobacteria; order Burkholderiales; family Burkholderiaceae; genus Caballeronia; species Caballeronia sp. ATUFL_F2_KS9A. Next base: position 104,272 of record NZ_JALQEK010000030.1, read on the forward strand.
AAAGCTATAAGCCCGAAGAACTCTTCGATGAAACCGGCCGCCTGCGTGAAGAGATCAGATCGATAGCGCCCGTTGGCACACGGCGCATGAGCGCGAATCCGCATGCGAATGGCGGCACGTTGCGCAAGGAACTCAAGCTGCCCGATTTCCGCGACTATGCCGTCGATGTCGGTCAGGCCGGCAAGCTCCTGCACGAAAATACCCGTCCGCTCGGCGCATTCCTGCGCGACGTCATGCGCTGCAACATGGACCGGTTCCGCGTGTTCGGCCCCGATGAAACGGCCTCGAATCGGCTTCAGGCGATCTATGAAGTCAGCAAGAAAGTCTGGATGGCCGACCTTCTGCCCGAAGACGAAGACGGCGGGGAGTTGTCCCGCGACGGCCGCGTGATGGAAATGCTTTCCGAGCACACATTGCTCGGCTGGCTCGAAGGTTATCTGCTTTCAGGGCGGCACGGTTTCTTCCACACGTACGAAGCGTTCGCGCATGTCATCGATTCGATGTTCAATCAACATGCGAAGTGGCTCGACATCTGCAAGAACCATGTGCCCTGGCGCGCATCGGTTTCGTCGGAAACGATTCTGCTTTCATCGACGGTATGGCGGCAGGATCACAACGGCTTCTCGCATCAGGACCCGGGCTTCATCGATCTCGTCACGAACAAGAGCCCTTCGGTCACGCGCGTGTATCTGCCGCCCGATGCCAACACACTGCTCGTCGTGGCCGATCAATGTCTGCGCTCGACCGACTGCATCAACATCATCGTCGCGGACAAGCAGAAGCATCTGCAATTCGCGACCATCGACGAGGCGATCGTTCATTGCGCCAAAGGCATCGGCATATGGCGGCGCGCGAGCACCGATGAAGGCGAGGAGCCCGACGTCGTGCTCGCCTCTTGCGGCGATGTCGCGACGCAAGAAGCGCTAGCCGCCGCGGCGATCCTGCGCGAGCAGTTGCCCGAATTGAAATTGCGCTTCGTGAACGTAGTCGATCTCTTCAAGATGCAGCCCGACACCGAGCATCCGCACGGATCGAGCGCGCGTGAATTCGATAGCCTCTTCACGCTCGACAAGCCTGTGATCTTCAACTTCCACGGTTATCCGTGGCTGATTCACAAGCTCGCTTATCGCTTTCACAATCACGAGAATCTGCACGTTCGCGGCTATAAGGAAAAAGGCAACATCAACACGCCGCTCGAACTGGCGATACTCAATCAGGTCGATCGTTTCAATCTCGTCATCGATGTGCTCGATCGCGTGCCGCGCCTCCAGGCAAGGACCGCGCACTTGAGGGAGGACATGAAGAACGCGATCATCCGTCACCTCGATTACGCGCATACGCACGGCACCGACAAGCCGGAAATCGCCGACTGGGTATGGCCCTTCTGAATCACGGAGATTCCTTGAGCACGCGAAGTTCCGGCTGCACGGCGCCATCCGCTGCATGCCGGGTCTGAGCCTGCGAGCGTTCGTCGCTCTCCTTCGATGTCTGGATGTGCATCTGCGGCAACATCATCTCGATGCCCGCTTCATCCATCTTGAGTTTGAGCCTCGCATTGAAGGCGCGCGCGACGCTCCATTGCTGGAGCGGTTTCGTCTTGATCTGCCCTTTCACGACGATGCAGTTCGACTCGAAGCGATCGAGTCCCCACACTTCGACCGGCCCGATTATTTCGTTGCGAAAGCGAAAGTCGGCCATCATGTCGGCGCCCACTTCGTTGATCATGCGCGTGATGTCGTCGAGCTTCGCCGAGAACGGCACGCGCACTTCGAACACGGCATTCGCGAAATCGCGCGACAGGTTCTTCACGATCTTGATCTGCGAAAACGGAATCGTGTGAACCGCGCCTTGTCCGTCGCGCAGGCGCACCGTGCGGATCGTCAGGTCCATCACGGTGCCCGCGTGTCCGCCGTCTATGTCGATCCAGTCGCCGACCGAAATCGTCTCCTCGACGATGATGAACAGCCCCGTGATCAGATCGGTGACGAGCGATTTCGCGCCGAAGCCGACCGCCAGGCCGATCACGCCGGCGCCCGCGAGCAGCGGCGTCAGGTTGATGCCGAGACTCGCGCACGCGACGATGGCCGCGAGGCTCGCGACCGTCACGAAGATGCCATTGCGCACGAGCGGCAACATCGTGCGGGCGCGCACGCCGGGACTCAGCGCCTTGTTGCGCGAACTGTTCTGGCCGAGCGCTTCGAGTATCACGGTATCGAGCACGATCCAGATGAACCACGCGCCGAACACCGTCGCGACGACCGCGATCAGCGCGTGCCTGAAGCCGGGCGTCATCGCGCTGTGCCTGATGAGCCGCGCGATCGGTCCGCTCCATAGCTCGAGCTCGAAGCGCAGATAAGCCAGCCAGATCAACAATACGATCAGCGTGCATCCGAAGCGCAACAGGCGCGTGAGATGCGGCGCGCGGCGCTGCGCGCGCGTGTCGCGCCGGCGCGTCAAATGCAGCAGCAGCGCGGACGCGAACAGCGTAAGCACGAGCAGCGCCGCGCTCAATAACGACGGCCGCAGCACGTCGCCTTCCGCGCCGCGCCCGTCGATGATCGCGACCACCGATGCCACCGCGATCAGCAGTATCGGGATATGCCATAGCGACGCGAGGATATCGAGCGCTTCCGTCGCGAACTGATGATCGCGCCTGCGCGCATACGGCCGATTGCGGATCAGATGCGTCACGGGCCGCCGGTAAGCGAGCGCGAAATAGCCGCACAGCAACGCGGCGGCGAGCCCCGCGAAGGTCGAGATGATGCCCGCGAGATTGGGGCCGAGCTGCCGCGTGACATCGGCGTTGGCGGTGGCATCGCCGAGCGCGCCGCATGCGCCGATCGCAAAGAGCGGCCAGAGCGTGCGCGTCAGCAGTTGCTGCACGGCCACGCGCCGATGCGCCGTGCTGAACACCGAAAACACGATCATGCAGATGGCAGAGAAGATCGAGCCCGCGACAATCGCATAAGCAATGACGAGCCCGAGCGTGCGGCCTAGCGCATCGGGCATCGCGCGCACGAAGAGCAGCACCGCGATGAACGCGACGACCCACGGCCCCGTCTGACGCAGCGCGAACGCGAGCAATTGCGTCGATGTCGGATTCGGCGCGAGCGCGACGTCGCGGCCATAGCGCGCGAAGATGCGCCGCTGCACGCGGATCAGCAAGAACGCGCACAGGCCCCATCCCGCGAGCGTCGCGCCCATGCCGCTGACGATCCTGCCGAACGATTCGCCTTTCGCGCCCGTGACGACGGCCTGCAATTCGCCCGCGGCCGCACTGCCGCGCGCGGTCCAAAAACGCATCGGCGTGAGCCCTTCGCTGAGATTCGTTTCGACCGATGCAATGCCCGATGCGATCGCGCCAAGAAGATCGGCATTGGCGGGCGCGGGCGTGGCGGGCGCGGCGCTCTGAGTCGCATCGCGTAACGCTTTCAATTGCGTGACGAGCGCGCTGCGTTGCGCGTCGTTGTCGAGCGTGCCGATGAGGCTGTTCAGCGAACGCACCATTTCGGCCTGACTCGCGGACGACGGCGCGGACGCCGCGGTCGCATCGGCGGGCGTCTGCGGCGCGATGAACTTCTGCATCGCACCGGTCAGCGGCGCGGCCATCGCCGGAAACACGCACGCACATCCGATCAAGACACCGAGTGCCATCAGGACACGCCTCGCATCGATGCGCCGCGTGAATGCGCTCATGGAGTCGCCCTCCAGGATCATCGCCGTTGCGCGAGATCGCGAACGGCTCTCGCGCAAAGATTAGCGTATCGAATTCAGGCGTGCCATCAGGCTGTCCTATTCGGCGGCGCCGCTCAGCACGACACGCCGGAAGAATTGCGCGAGGACGTCCTCGGCGAATTGCGCCGGCACCGACTGCGGGTCCGACGAATAGAAGAACTGCACGCCGTCGCACAGCGCGATGAGGCCGAGCGCCATCTGTTCGGGCGGCATGGTGAGCGGCGTGCCCACGCGTTCGGAAAAAGCGCGGATGTAATCGGTCGTGGTCTGACGCAGTTCGCGCATCAGCGCATTGAAGCTCGCGCGGAACCTCGCGTCGCGGCTCGCGTGCAGCTTCGCTTCGACCCACAGAAGAAAGCACGCGTTGTTCTGATAGCACTCGCTGTAGTACTGCAGCACGCGCGCTTCCATGTCGGCGCGCGACGCCTCGCCATCTTCGAAAATCGTGGAGAGGCGCTGCATGATCGTGTCGTGATCGCGCTTGAGCACTTCGAGCAGCAACTCGGCCTTGCTAGAAAAGTTCGAATAGAACGCACCGCGCGTGTAGCCCGCGTCGGCGGCTACATCTTCGACGCTCGATGCGCCGAATCCTTTCTTCGTGAAAACCGCTTGCGCAGCGTCGAGCAGACGCTGGCGCGTCTGGTCACGGCTCTGCTCGCGGGTGAGACGGACTGGTTTCATGCGCGCAGTGTAGCACCGCAGGGCTTACGAATCCGTCTTTGCATTCAGATACAAGTGTGTATTAGAATTCACTTCGTATCTGCGTCCGGGTCGTCGAAACCCTTGCCGGACGGGGCTTTCAGGTCGATGCATCAATCCGCCCCATTCAGGCTCGTTTCTCGAAATTGCTGCCGGACAGCCCCGGACAACCCATTTCCCCTGCTTTGCCCACGAGCGGCGCGTCACGTCTTCGCGGCGCGCGGCACCATGCCCTTGCGGGCGCCGAGGTTCCTGTGAAGCTCTTGCACTCACCCGCGTCGGTCGTGGCGCGCGCGGCATTCGTCCCGATCGTCTGTGTTGCGCTCGTCGCCTGCAAGCGGCATGAAGCGCCTGCGCCCGCACCGCGTCCGGTCGTCGCCGTCGCGGCACAAGCCGACGGCCACGCGACCGCGTCGAGCCTGCCCGGTCAGGTGCAATCGCGTTATTCGACGCCGCTCTCGTTTCGCATCAACGGCAAGATTCTCGAACGGCGCGTGCGCCTCGGCGATAGCGTGAAGGCGGAGCAAGTCGTCGCCCGGCTCGATCCCGCCGATGCCGAGAAGAACAGCGCCAGCGCCCGCGCGCAGCTCGATGCGGCCGAGCATCAGCTCGTCTATGCAAAGCAGCAACTCGATCGCGATCGCGCGCAGGCCGCCGAAAATCTCATCGCGCCCGCGCAGCTCGAACAGACGCAGAACGCGTATGCGTCGGCGCTCGCGCAGCGCAATCAGGCGCAGCAGCAAGCGGGGCTCTCCGCCGATCAACTGCGCTACGCGACGCTCGCCGCCGATCACGCGGGCGTCATCACCGCAGAGCAAGCCGACACCGGCCAGAACGTCACGGCAGGCCAGGCCGTTTATACGCTTGCATGGAGCGGCGATATCGACGTGATCTGCGACGTGCCCGAAGCCGCGCTCGCCGCGTTCGCCGTCGGACGCGAAGCGAACGTGAAGCTCGCGGCACTGCCCGGCAAGACCTTCAAGGCGCGCGTGCGCGAACTGTCGCCCGCCGCCGACACGCAAAGCCGCACCTGGCGCGCGAAGCTCACGCTCGAAGCGCCGACGCCCGATGTGCGGCTCGGCATGACGGCGGACATCGCGTTCGCGGCAGCCAGCGACGCGAAAGGCGCGTTCACGATTCCATCGACGGCGCTCTTTCACGACAACGGCCATCCCGCCGTGTGGATCGTGAAGCAACCGGGCGATGCGCTCGAACTGCGGCGCGTCGAAGTCGCGCGCTATGGCGAGCGCACGGTGACGCTCGCGGGCGGCATCGCGGCGGGCGAGCGCATCGTGTGGCAAGGCGTGCATACGGTGTCCGCGGGCGAGAAAGTGCGCGTCGTCGCGCCGCTGCATCCCGAGGACTTCGCGTCATGAGCGATACACGCGAAGACAACGACGCCTATCGCCACGAAGAAGGCCGCTTCAATCTCTCCGCGTGGGCGCTGCGGCATCGCGCGCTCGTCGTGTTTCTCATCGCGATGGCGACGATCTTCGGCATCCTCGCGTACACGCGGCTCGCGCAGTCGGAAGACCCGCCTTTCACGTTCCGCGTGATGGTGATCCGCACGTTCTGGCCCGGCGCGACCGCGCGACAGGTGCAGGAGGAAGTGACCGACCGCATCGCGCGCAAGCTGCAGGAAACGCCCTACACGGATTTCATGCGCAGCTATTCGCGTCCCGGCGAATCGCTGATCTTCTTTCAGATGAAAGATTCCGCGCCCGCGAAAGACGTGCCCGAGGAGTGGTATCAGATCCGCAAGAAAGTGGGCGATATCGCCGCGACCTTGCCGCCCGGCACCCAAGGCCCTTTCTTCAACGACGAGTTCGGCGATGTCTACACCAACATCTACGCGCTCGAAGGCGACGGCTTCTCGCCCGCGCAACTGCACGATTACGCCGATTCGCTGCGCACGGTTCTGTTGCGCGTGCCGGGCGTCGCGAAAGTCGATTACTTCAGCGATCAGGAAGAGCGCATCTATGTCGAGATCCCCAATACGACGCTCACGCGTCTGAACATCTCGCCGCAGCAGATCGCGCAGGCCATCGACGGACAGAACGCCGTGTCGAGCGCGGGCGTGCTGACCACGCCGAACGATCGCGTATTCGTGCGTCCGAGCGGCCAGTTCAAGAGCGTGGACGCGCTCGCCGATACGCTCATCAACGTGAACGGGCGTTCGTTCCGGCTCGGCGATATCGCGACGGTCAAGCGCGGCTACATCGATCCGCCCGTCACGCAGATGCGTTCGGCGGGCGTGCCCGTGCTCGGCATCGGCATCACGATGCAGCCGGGCGAAGACGTCGTGCGTCTCGGCAAATCGCTCGATGAAACGATGATCAAGTTGCGTGCGCAACTACCCGCGGGTTTGAAGCTGACGGAGGTGTCGAGCATGCCGCGAGCGGTCTCGCATTCCGTCGACGACTTTCTCGAAGCGGTCGCCGAAGCGGTCATCATCGTGCTGATCGTGAGCCTCGTATCGCTCGGCGTGCGAACGGGCATGGTCGTCGTGATCTCGATTCCCATCGTGCTCGCCGTCACCGCGCTCTTCATGTATTTCTTCGATATCGGCTTGCACAAGGTTTCGCTCGGCACGCTGATTCTCGCATTGGGTCTGCTCGTCGACGACGCGATCATCGCCGTCGAGATGATGGCCGTGAAGCTCGAACAAGGCTGGAACCGCACGCGCGCCGCCGCGTTCGCCTACACGAGCACGGCGTTTCCCATGCTGACCGGCACGCTCGTCACCGTCGCGGGCTTTCTGCCGATCGCGCTCGCGAAGTCGAGTACCGGCGAGTACACGCGTTCGATCTTCGAAGTATCGGCGATCGCGTTGATCGCATCGTGGCTCGCGGCGGTCGTGCTGATTCCGCTGCTCGGCTACAAGCTGCTTCCCGAGCGCAAGAAAGAAGCGCATCTGCCCGACGATCACGAACACGATATCTACGACACGAAGTTCTACGGGCGCCTGCGCCGATGGGTCGGCTGGTGCGTGAAGCGGCGCTTCGTCGTGCTCGCAGTCACGGTCGTGCTCTTCGTCATCGCGATGGCCGGCTTCACGCTCGTGCCGCAGCAGTTCTTCCCGAGCTCGGATCGACCCGAACTTCTGATCGACGTGAGATTGCAGGAAGGCGCATCGTTCGAAGCGACCTTGCGCGAAGCGAAGCGTCTCGAAGAAGCGTTGAAGGGCCGCGATGAAATCGATCATGTGGTGAGCTTCGTCGGCACCGGCGCGCCGCGTTTTTATCTGCCGCTCGATCAGCAATTGCCGACGCCCAACTTCGCGCAGTTCGTCGTCACCGCGAAGTCGGTCGAAGCGCGCGAGCAGCTCGCGCGCTGGCTCGATCCGATGTTGCGCGAGCGCTTCCCCGCCGTGCGTACGCGCCTGTCGCGTCTGGAGAATGGTCCGCCTGTCGGCTATCCGGTGCAGTTTCGCGTGAGCGGCGACGATATCGGCACGGTGCGTCATATCGCGGAACAAGTAGCCGCCGACATGCGCGCCGACTCCCGCACGACGAATGTGCAGTTCGACTGGGACGAGCCATCGGAGCGCTCGGTGCGCTTCGAGATCGATCAACAGAAGGCGCGCGATGCGGGCGTCACGTCGCAGGACATATCGAGCTTTCTCGCGATGACGCTGACCGGCACGACCGTCACGCAGTATCGCGAGCGCGACAAGCTCATCAGCGTCGACTTGCGCGCGCCGCGCGCCGAGCGTGTGGATCCTTCGCGGCTCGCGACGATCGCGATGCCGACGCCGCACGGACCGGTGCCGCTGGGGGCGCTCGGCCGCGTCGTCGATACGCTCGAATACGGCGTGATCTGGGAACGCGACCGCCAGCCGACCATCACCGTGCAATCGGATGTGAAGGGCGACGCGCAAGGCATCGACGTGACGCACGCCATCGACGAGAAGCTCGACGAGATTCGCCGCGCGTTGCCCGTGGGTTATCGCGTGGAAGTGGGCGGATCGGTGGAGGAAAGCGGCAAGGGTCAGGCGTCGATCAACGCGCAGATGCCGGTGATGGTGATCGTGGTGCTCACGCTGCTGATGATTCAATTGCAGAGCTTCTCGCGCGTGATGATGGTCGTGCTCACCGCGCCGCTCGGACTCATCGGCGTGGTCGTCACGCTGCTCGCATTCGGCAAGCCGTTCGGCTTCGTCGCGATGCTCGGCGTCATAGCGATGTTCGGCATAATCATGCGCAACTCGGTGATTCTCGTCGATCAGATCGAGCAGGACATCGCGTCGGGGCACAAGCGATTCGATGCGATCATCGGCGCGACGGTGCGGCGCTTCCGCCCTATCACGCTGACCGCAGCCGCCGCCGTGCTCGCGCTGATTCCGCTTCTGCGCAGCAACTTCTTCGGCCCGATGGCCACCGCGCTCATGGGCGGCATCACGAGCGCGACCGTGCTCACGCTTTTCTATCTGCCCGCGCTCTATGCCGCGTGGTTTCGCGTGAAGCTCGACGAACGCGAAGGAGCATCGTCATGAATCGCCGGCTATTGATGACTTGCGCGTGCGTCGCGTTGAATGCGTGCGCGCTCGGCCCCGATGGCAAGCCCCCCGCGATGCCGCAGCCCGCGCATTACGGCGCCGAAACGCAAGTGCAGGCGAGCGTGAGCGCAGAAGGCGCGTCACAACGTTTCGATGTGGGCGCGAAGCCCGTGCCCGAATGGTGGAAGCGCTATCGGTCGGATACGCTGAATGCACTCGTCGATGAAGGCTTGCGCGCGAGCCCGAATCTCGCGGCAGCCGACAAGAGCCTCGTCGCGGCGCGCGAACAGTTGCGCGCGCAAGTGGGTTCGTCGCTGTTGCCGCAGATCGATGCGGGCGGACAAGCGACGCGGCAACGCGGCTTCGGCATTCCGCAGGGCGGCCCGCCGACCGTGCTCTACAACTTCTTCGTCGGGCAGATTCAGGCGCAATACACGTTCGATCTCTTCGGCGCGGCGCGCTATGCGAATGCATCGCTTGCCGCGCAGGTCGACCAACAGGCCTTTGAACTCGATGCCGCGCGCCGTGCGCTTGCTGCGAACATCGTGACGGGTGCGATCGGCGCGGCCGCGTTGCATGCGCAGATCGACGTGACGACGCGTCTCGTCGCGCTAGCCAACGACGACGCGCACGATGCCGAACGCCGCTACGCGCTCGGCTCCGCATCGCGCGCCGACATGCTCGCCGCACAGCAGAACGCGGCGTCGCTCGCATCGCAATTGCCGGGCTTGCGCGCGCAATGGCTTGCGACCCGCCACGCGCTCGCCGTCCTGCTCGGACGCACGCCCGATCAGGCGCCCGACGATCTCGATCTCGCGAGCCTCGCCGTGCCGTCCGATGTGCCGGTCGTGCTGCCGTCGGAATTGCTGCAGACGCGCCCCGATATCCAGGCCGCCGATTCGGCGTTGAAGGCGTCGGCGGCGCAAGTCGGCGTCGCAACGGCGCAGTTGTTTCCGAGCTTGTCGATATCGGCATCGATGGGCAAAGGCGGCTTCGACTGGCCGACCGCGCTCTCGGGCGCGGGCGCGTTGTGGAGCGTGGGCGCATCCCTGTCGCAGCCGATCTTTCATGGCGGCGCGCTGCTCGCGCAACGGCGCGCGGCCATCGCCACGTATGAGGCCGCCGTCGCGCAGTACAAGCAGACCGTGCTCGCGGCGTTTCAGAACGTCGCGAACACGCTGGCGTCGCTCGAAACCGACAGCGAAACGCTCGCCTTCGCGGATCGCGCGAGCAACGCGGCACGCGATGCATCGGCGGATGCGGCTGCGCGCGTGCGTCTCGGCGCGATCCCGCCTCGCGCGGCGCGCGGCAGCGAGCAGCAGTATCTCAACGCGCGGCTTGCGACGATCCGCGCGAGCAGCGCGCGTCTGAGCGATACCGCCGCGCTCTTTCAGGCGATGGGTTCGCCGGTTGCGCCGGAAGCATCGGTCGTGCAAACGCGATGTTCGGACGATCAGTCGGAGAGACCTCGCAACGTTTGCTGCGGCGCGGCCGAAGGCGCGGGCGAACGTTGCGCGAGCCAGCGATAGGTGAGCGTCGCGCCCGCTATCGCAATCGCCGACGGAATCAGGAAGTCGTGATCGAAACGCGTGAATTCGAGCATCAGCACGAGCGCGGTCAGCGGCATCTGCATCGCCGCGCCGAGAAACGCACCCGCGCCGATGACCGCGAACGCGCCGAGCGGCGTGCCCGGCCAGATGCCGTTCCACAGACTGCCGAGCACGATGGCGAGCAGCGCGCCGTTGGTGAGGCCCGGCGTGAGCAGGCCGCCTTGCGCGCCCGCGCGCAGCGAGCTCACTTCGATCGTTACCTTCAGGACGAGCAGCACGCCCGCGAGCGCGAAGCTCACGTGATCTTCGAAGGAAAGACCGGCCGGACCTTTGCCGTTTCCCGCGAGCTGCGGGTAATACATGACCAGCGCGCCGACTAGCGCGAAATTCGCGATCGTCAGCACAGGCAACGTCTTGCCGCGTGGCGCGTTTTCGCGTGCGGCGCTCGTGAGCTTCGCGAAAAGACGCGCGGCCGCCCCGAAAACCGGCGCCATGACAACGGCCCACGCGAGCAGTTGCGCGTTCAGCGTGAAGTCTGGCAGATGGTACTGATGCCCGTCGCCGAGCCCGATCCACGCGACCATTGCCGCGATCGACGACGTCACGAACGCCGCCGCGATGATCGCGCCATCGAACGTGCAGAGCAGCACTTCCAGCACGAACACGGCGCCGCCGAGCGGCACGTTATAGACGGCGGCAAGCCCCGCGCCTGCGCCGCACGCGACCATGATGCGCGATTGCGCGGGCGTGAGTCCCGCGTAGTGCGCGAGCCAGCCGGACCATAACGCGCCGATTTCACGCGGCGCGACTTCGCGGCCGAGCGGCGAGCCCATCGCGACCGTGAAGATCTGCAGGAGCGCATGCGCGATCGTGCTGCCGGGCGGCATGCGCGGATCGTCGGCCTTGACGGCCTTCGCGATGCTGACGAGCGGTTTGCCGAAGCGATGCACGCACCACCAGCCGACGCCCGCGACGACACCGCAAAGCGTCAGCACGATGAAGCGCCGCGCGGGCGACGCAGCCGATATGCCTTCGAGAAAGCTTTCGCCGCTGGTGAACGCATCGAGGCTGTAGCCGAACGCGACGTGCTGGATCAGATGCAGCAAGAGCGCCAGCGACATGCCGCCGAGACCCGCGCCCAGACCGACGAGCACGGTAACGACGATGAGCTTCGCGCTTGCGTTCGACGAGGGCATCGCAGTCACCGTTGGGGAAAACGTACAGCTTAATCCCAACTTCGCCCGTTGCTCTTCGCGCTGCGCACGCAGTTTCGAATACGAACGATGCTAGTTCTTGTCCGCCACGACCTGATCGAACGTGCCGCCATCGGCGAAATGCGTCTGCTGCGCCTTCTGCCAGCTTCCGAACATCTGCTCGACGGTGAAGGTTTTCAGCGGCTTGAACTCGCTCGCGTGTTTTGCAAGCACGTCGGCGTTGCGCGGACGCAGATGATGCTGCGCGATGATTTCCTGCGCGGCAGGCGTGAACAGAAAGTCGAGATACGCCTGCGCTTCCTTGCGCGTGCCGCGCTTGTCCACGACCTTGTCGACGATCGACACAGGCGGTTCCGCGAGCAGACTCACCGACGGATACACCGCCTCGAAGTCCTTCGCGCCCGGTCCCGCGCTCATCAGGCCGACTTCGTTCTCGAAGGTGACGAGCACATCGCCGATGCCGCGCTGCGTGAAGGTCGTCGTCGCGCCGCGCCCGCCCGTATCGAGCACGGGCACGTTCTTGAAGACGGCTTTCTCGAAGTCTTGCGCCTGCGCGTCGCTTGCGCCTTGCTGCTTCTTGAAGCCCCATGCCGCGAGATACGCATAGCGTCCGTTGCCCGATGTCTTCGGATTCGCAATCACCACTTGCACGCCGGGCCGCGCGAGATCGCTCCAGTCCTTGATGTTCTTCGGATTGCCCTTGTGGACGAGGAAAACCATCGTCGTCGTGTAGGGCGCGCTCGCGTCCGGCAGACGGCTGCGCCAGTTCGCGGGCACGAGCTGACCGCGCTCCGCGAGCAAGTCGATGTCGTTGGGTTGATTCATCGTGACGACATCGGCCTGCAAACCTTGCGTCACCGACAACGCCTGCGCGCTCGATGCGCCATGCGACTGCCGCACCGATACCGTCGCGTCCGACTTCTTTTTGTAGTCCGCGACGAAGGCCGCGTCGATATCCTTGTACAGCTCGCGCGTCACGTCATACGAGACGTTGAGCAGCGTCGTGTCCGCATGCGCGATGCTCGCCGCGATGCCGAGTGCAACCGTAACGATCAGCTTCTTGTGAACTGCCATTTTCTCTCCAGAGACAAGGGGGTTGTCTACCGCACAACAGACAAAGGCCGCCCGAGGGCGGCCATGCATACATTGAACGAATTCAGACAGCGGGGTCAACCATACGCGCGCTGTTCCTCCTCTTCGTATTCGGGCGACGCGCGGCGGGCGAGCGTTTCGACGAAATGCTTCGCGAGCGGCCACGGCCCGAATCCCGCCGATGTATTGATATGCCCCGCATCGCCGAGATTGACGAACGCGCTGTTCCAGCGCTGCGCGAGCGTGCGCGCGTCGTCGAGCGGCATCCACGGATCGGTCTCGCTGCCGACGACGAGCGACAGCGTATCGAGCCTGCGCGCATTGAACGCGCCCGCGAAACGGAACTTCGCCGGGCTCGCGGGCGCGACGAACAGCACGCCCTTCACGTTCGGCAAGTATGCGTGACTCAGCGCATGTCCCGTGGCAAGACAGCCGAAGCTATGCGCCGCGATGACGACAGGACCGTCGATGCCCGCGAGGACGTCGAGGACGGCATCGCTCCAGATCGCGAGATTCGGCGTGCTCCAGTCGCGTTGCTCGACGCGCCGCGTGCCGGGCATCTCGCGTTCGAGCCAACTCTGCCAGTGCGCGTCCTCGCTGCCGTGCAAGCCGGGCACCGTGACGAGCGTGACCGCGTTTCCTGCGTTTCGTGCATCGGGCGCGTTACGATGATTCATCTTCGATCCTCGCTGGACTCGAACTGGACAGGTTCCATTCTCGTGCAGCGCGCAGCGGGCGCTAACCAATATTTCGTCATTTGTTTATGGCGATGCCGCCGGGCCGCGCCGCTATAATCGCAGCTCGAAGCGCCCGCCTTCCTTCCCCTTCCCGCTCTCATGCCGACCCGTCGCCCTTCCGTTTCGCTCGATTCGCACGTACCGCTCTACACGCAGATCAAGGACGTGCTGCGCTCCGGCATTCTCGATGGCCGCTATCCGCCGATGAGCCGCATGCCCTCGGAAAGCGAGCTGATGACGATGTTCGACGTGAGCCGCATCACGATCCGCCAGGCGCTCGGCGACCTGCAAAAGGAAGGGTTGATCTTCAAGGTCCACGGCAAGGGCTCGTTCGTATCGCAACCGAAGGCGTTCCAGAACGTGACGTCGCTGCAGGGTTTCGCCGAGGCGATGTCGGAGAGCGGACACGAGATCATCAATCGCGTCGTGCAGATGCGCGTCGTGGCCGCGCCGCCCGAAGTCGCCGCGCAACTCGCGCTTGCCGAAGGCAGCAGCGTCGCCGAGATTCATCGCGTGCGCCTGCTCAATCGCGCGCCCGTTTCGTACGAAGTGACGTTCCTGCCCGAAGCCATCGGCAAACGCCTGAAGCGCGCGGAGCTCGCCACGCGCGATATCTTCCTGATGCTCGAAAACGACTGCGCCGTGCCGCTCGGTCACGCCGATCTGGCGATCGACGCCATCGCCGCCGCGCCCGACATCGCGGATGCGCTCGACGTGAAAAAAGGCGCACCGCTTCTGCGCATCGAGCGCCTCACGCACGATGCCGGCGGCAAGCCCATCGACTTCGAATACCTCTATTTCCGAGGCGATACGTTCCAGTATCGGCTGCGCATCGATCGCGAACGGACCTCGCCCGCCGCATCGCGCGTTATTCGAAGCAGGCACAAGCAAAGCAAAAACAATTGATTCCCTCGCGGTTCGCGCACTTCTAGAATCTGGTCCTGACTTGTCATAACAAGCGGCGAAATCAGATCATGCAGACCCACGAACTCGAATACGACATCGTCGTCGTTGGCGGCGGCACGGCTGGGCCGATGGCCGCCGTCAAGGCGAAACAGCGCGACCCGAATCTGCGCGTGCTGCTCATCGACAAGGCGCACGTGAAGCGCAGCGGCGCGATCTCGATGGGCATGGACGGCCTGAACAACGCGATCATTCCCGGCCACGCGACGCCCGAGCAGTACACGAAGGAAATCACCGTGGCCAACGACGGCATCGTCAATCAGGCCACGATTTATGCGTATGCGCGCCACAGCTTCACGACCATCGAGGAGCTCGATCGCTGGGGCGTGAAGTTCGAGAAGGACCATACCGGCGACTATGCCGTGCGCAAGGTGCATCACATGGGCGCGTATGTCTTGCCGATGCCCGAAGGTCACGACGTAAAGAAGGTGCTGTACCGGCAATTGAAGCGTGCGCGCGTGGAGATCACGAATCGCGTCGTCGCCACGCGTCTTTTGAATGGCCCGAATGGCGAGATCGCGGGCGTCATGGGCTTCGATTGCCGCACCGCCGACTTCTACGTGATCCGCGCGAAAGCGGTCATTCTCTGCTGCGGCGCGGCCGGCAGATTGGGCCTGCCCGCATCGGGCTATCTGATGGGCACGTACGAGAATCCGACCAACGCCGGCGACGGTTACGCGATGGCGTACCACGCAGGCGCGGAACTCGCCAATCTCGAATGCTTCCAGATCAATCCGCTCATCAAGGATTACAACGGCCCGGCATGCGCGTATGTGACGGGACCGCTCGGCGGTTATACGGCGAACGGCAAGGGCGAGCGCTTCATCGAATGCGATTACTGGAGCGGGCAAATGATGTGGGAGTTCTATCAGGAACTCCAGAGCGGCAACGGGCCGGTGTTTCTCAAGCTCGATCATCTCGCGGAAGAAACGATTCAAACGATCGAAACGATCCTGCACACCAACGAGCGGCCGAGCCGTGGGCGCTTTCATGCGCGGCGCGGTAACGACTATCGCTCGCGCATGATCGAGATGCACATCTCGGAGATCGGCTTGTGCAGCGGACACAGCGCATCGGGCGTATGGGTCGACGAGCACGCGCGCACTTCGGTGCAAGGGCTTTACGCGGCGGGCGACATGGCCGCCGTGCCGCACAACTACATGCTCGGCGCGTTCACTTACGGATGGTTCGCCGGTGAAGATGCCGCCGCGCATGTCGCCGGCCGCGCGCTGCCCGCGCTCGACGCATCGCAGATCGAACATGAGCGTGCCCGCATCTTTGCGCCGCTGTCGCGCGAACATGGCCTGCCGCCCGCGCAAGTCGAATACAAGCTGCGCCGCTTCGTGAACGACTATCTACAGCCGCCGAAAGTCACGCGTCGCATGGAGATCGGCCTGCAACGCTTCGCGGAGATTCGCGAGGACATCGAGCGTCTCGGCGCCGCCGATCCACACGAGCTGATGCGCGCCGCTGAAGTCGCCGCGATCCTCGATTGCGCGGAAATGGCCGCGCGCGCGTCGCTGTATCGCACGGAGAGCCGCTGGGGCCTTTATCACCATCGCGTCGATTTTCCTGAGCGCAACGATGACGAATGGTTCTGCCACGCGCATCTGAAGAAGGACGCATCGGGACGCATGACGTCCTTCAAGAAACCCGTGGAACCGTACGTGGTTCCCGTCGACGAGTCCGAGCGCGGCGCGTATTCGCGTCTGCGCGTGGCTCGCACGTCGCAGCCCGTCGCTGCATAGGAGAGAGAACATGGCACTCGTGCCCCGCGAAGCGCGCCAGCGCTCGAGCCTTCCCGTGATGATCGACGAAGACAAGTGCATCGCCGACAAGGGTTGCACGGTCTGCATCGATGTCTGTCCGATGGACCTGCTCGCAATCGATCCCGACACCGGCAAAGCCTTCATGAAGTTCGACGAATGCTGGTACTGCATGCCCTGCGAACGCGATTGCCCGACCAATGCCGTGCATGTCGACATTCCCTATCTTCTTCGATGATGACGAGGACTCGCTTCATGAAACGAACGCTATCCATCGCGCTTGCAGTCGCCTTGTTCGCGGGCGCTGCGCATGCGGAAACGATCCGCGTCGCTATCGGCACGCAGGACACGACGATCAATACCGCGGCCGGCGGCGCATTGATCCGCGAACTGCATCTGCTCGAAAAGTACTTGCCGCACGATGGCAAATACAAGGACGCGCAATACGACGTTCAATGGAAGAACTTCACGAGCGGCGCGCCGATCACGAACGAGATGGTCGCGGGCAAGCTCGATTTCGGCTCGATGGCGGATTTCCCCGGCGTGTTGAACGGCGTCGCGAATCAGAAGGCCGGCAAGAGCAGCATCTTCATCAGCGTGTTGTCGGGCAGCGTGCGCGGCAGCGGCAACGGCATCGTCGTGCCGACGGATTCGCCCGCGCAGTCCATCGCCGATCTGAAGGGCAAGACGATCACCGTTCCGTTCGCATCGACCGCGCACGGCATGTTGCTGCGCGCGGTCGCGGCGCAAGGATGGGACCCGGAGCGCGATGTGAATATCGTCACGCAGGCGCCCGAAGTCGCCGGACCCGCATTGCAGACGCGCAAGATCGACGCGCACGCGGACTTCGTGCCCTTCGCGGAGCTGTTTCCGTATCGCGGCTTCGCGCGCAAGATCTACGACGGCTCGCAGGCGGGATCGCCTACGCTGCACGGCACGCTCGTCGAAAAGGACTATGCGCAGAAGTATCCGGAGATTGTCGTCGCGTACTTGCGTGCCGCGATCGAAGCGAATCGTCTGCTCACGGCGGAACCCGAGAAGTACAGCGAGCTGATCGCGAAGGTGACGGGCATCGAGCCTGAAGTCGACTATCTCTTTCACGGTCCGCTCGGCTTGCAGACGCGCGATCTCACATGGAAGCCCGAGTATCGCAAGGCCGTGCAGACATCGTTCGATACGCTCAAGCTGCTCAAGCGTGCCGACGGCGATCTGAACGCCAATAGCTTCATCGACGATAGTTACTTGCGCGCCGCATTCAAGGCCGAGCATCTCGACTACGAAGCGGCACTGAAGAACTATGCGCCGACGCCGCTCGTCGCGAACGATGCGCTGACGGGCAAGCCCATCGCAAAGACGGATCGCGTCGCGCAGATCTGGGTGCGCGGCGAGCCGAAGGTGCGCAGCTATGCGTCGCCGGAAGAAGCGGTGCGCGAGCTCGGCACGCTCGAACGCGATGGCAAACAGGTGCGCGCGTTCTATGCGCAGGATCGTGAGAGCGGCATCAAGCTGCTCGGCAATCAGGCATGGTTCGCGAAGACAGGCGACGGCCAGTTGAACGCGTTCCTGCTGAAGGATCGCGCCGAGGCCTGGGCGAACGCGCACGGCGGACAAGTGCTCGACTTCGCCGCCGCGCGCCAGCCGACCGCGCTCGCCAACCGATGAGGCCATGATGGCGACGCTCGCATACTCCGCTCCTTCGTTGCTGCGTTCACGCGGCGCGCGCGCCGGCGTGCAGTGGGCGTCGCTCGCGCTGTGCATCGCGTTATGGCATCTGGCGACGACGCATCGCTGGAACCTCGGCATCGTCACGTTCGAGAATGTGCCGACGCCCGCCGATACGCTCGCGGCCATCATCGATCTCGCGCATTCGCCCAAGCTCGTGGCCGATCTCGCGAGCAGCGTGAGACGCATCGCGGCGGGTTATGTCGCGGCGGCGGCGAGCGGCGTGGTGCTCGGAATCGCCATCGGCCGCTCGCAATGGTCGCGCCTCGCGTTGCTCACGCCGCTCGAAGTATTGCGGCCGATTCCCGCCGTCGCGTGGATTCCGCTCGCGATCCTGATGTTTCCTTCCTCCGAAATGTCGATGATCTTCATCACCTTCACCGGCGCGTTCTTTCCGATCCTGCTCGGCACGATACACGGCGTCGAAGGCGTGGAGCCACGGCTCGTGTCGTCGGCGCGCAGTCTCGGCGCGGGCAATCGCGTGATCCTGCGCGAAGTGATCCTGCCGGGCGCGGCGCCCGCGATCGTCACCGGCCTTGCCATCGGCATGGGCACGTCGTGGTTCTGCCTCGTCACCGCCGAGATGATCTCGGGGCAATACGGCATCGGCTATTACACATGGCAGTCGTACACGGTGCAGCGTTATCCCGATGTCGTCGTCGGCATGTTGCTGATCGGCCTGCTCGGCATGGGCAGCAGCGCGCTCGTGCGCGTCGCGGGCACGCGGCTCACGCCGTGGCTCGCCGCAGGGAGGATTCGATGAGCGCGGGCCGCATCCAACTCGAAGCGCTCGGCATTGCGTTAGGCGACGGCGCGAGCGCATTCACCGCCGTGCGCGATGTGAACGCGGTCATCGAGCCGGGCGAATTCGTCTGCATACTCGGGCCGTCGGGCTGCGGCAAGTCGACCTTGCTTGCCGCGCTCGCGGGACATGTCGCGCCGAACGCGGGCCGCGCGACGCTCGATGGCAAGCTCATCGAAGGACCGCATCCCGAGCGCG
Organism: Caballeronia sp. ATUFL_F2_KS9A; assembly: GCF_023630765.1. Classification (NCBI taxonomy): domain Bacteria; kingdom Pseudomonadati; phylum Pseudomonadota; class Betaproteobacteria; order Burkholderiales; family Burkholderiaceae; genus Caballeronia; species Caballeronia sp. ATUFL_F2_KS9A. Next base: position 123,248 of record NZ_JALQEK010000030.1, read on the forward strand.
GCATGGTGTTTCAGCAACACACGCTGCTGCCGTGGCGCAAGACGCTCGATAACGTCGCGTTCGGACTGAAGATGCGCGGCGTGAAGAAACGCGAGCGGCATCTGCGCGCGCGGGCGTTGCTCGATCGCGTCGGGCTGGGCGCGTTCGCGGAGCGCTATCCCGCGCAGCTTTCGGGCGGCATGCAGCAACGCGCGGAGATCGCGCGCGCGATGCTCAACGAGCCGCGCGTGCTGCTGATGGACGAACCCTTCGGCGCGCTCGATGCACAAACGCGCGCATCGATGCAGGCGCTTCTGCTCGATGTATGGAGCGAGCGCCGTCCGACGGTCGTGTTCGTCACGCACGACATCGACGAAGCGCTCTTTCTCGCTGATCGCGTTCTCGTGATGAGCCATAGCCCGGGCACGGTGCTCGAAGAACTGCGCGTGCCGTTTGCGCGTCCGCGTGAACGCGAGCTCGTCACGGAAGCCGGATTCGTCGCGTTGAAGCGTCGTTGTCTCGCGTTGCTTCGTTATCCGCTTGCGAGTCCGATGGCCGCATCGAACGACGCGCCCGCGCGCATCGACATATCACACTCCGTTCTCTCATGACGCACACCAATCCACTTTTCGATACCGTCACCGACGCCGCCCTCGCCGCGCGCTTCAACGATGCCGATGCCGCCGTGCGCCGTCTCGCCGTGCTCGAAGCCGCCGACCTCGAAGACGAAGCCTGGCTGCCCCTGCTCGCCGATGCCTTGCGCCACGACACGGATGCCGACGTGCGTCGCACCGCGGCGCAACGTCTCGGCGCGTGGGAAACGGACGAAGCAGTCGATGCGCTATGCGCCGCGCTCGACGACGCCGATACCGATACGCGCGAAGCCGCCGCCGACAGTCTCGCTGCGTTGAAAGATCCCGTCGCGGGCGAACGCCTGCTGCCGCATCTCGCCGATGCCGATACCGATGCCGACGCGTTCAAGCGCGCGGCCCTTTTGCGCGCGTTGCGCGAATTGCGCTTGCCGAGCGCGGCCGGACCTGCGCTTGCGGCGCTAGCGAATGCGTCGCCGTTCGTGAGGCGCGAGGCCATCGGCGTGCTGGGCTGGCTGCGTCATGTGGATGCGCTGCCGCAGTTGAAGCACATCGCGCGCACCGATGCTTCGACGGAAGTGCGTCACGCTGCCGTCGGCGCATTGGGCTTCGCCACCGACGACGGCGTGATCGAAACGTTGATCCAAGCGCTCTCCGATCGAGCGTGGCGCGTGCGTGAGGAAGCCGCCGCGACGCTCGGCAAGCTGCGTCTCGTCGCCGCGCGCAATGCATTGGAAAACGCCCTCTCCGACGACTATTGGCAAGTCACGTTGCAGGCGACACGCGCGCTCGGACGTTTGCGCGATGTCGCAAGCACGCACGCCGTGTCGGAACTGCTGACGTTTCCGATCAGCAACGTGCGCAAGGAGGCCGCGCTTTCACTGGGCGAACTCGGCGATACGCATGCGCTCGCCGTGCTCGAAGCCGCACTCGACGACGGCGATCCGGAAGTGCGCAAGGCCGCGCGCATCGCGATTGCGCAGATCAGCGAGCGGCACGCTTCACATAGCGCGCGATGAAGGTGCGCGTCTCGTCATCGGGAAAGCGCACGGCGACGCGCTCGCCGCTGATCATTTCGACAATGCCTTCGCCATAACGACGCACTTTCACGCGCTCGCCCGGCGCGAACGCCTTCGTCTTGCGATCGGCTTGCTCTTCTTCTTTCGCGCGCATCTGTTCGCGCACTTCGCGCGGACTCTCGATCACCTCCGGCGGATGCACGCAGTTATCGCACACGCCGCAGTGGCCGCCGTCGAGTTCGTCGTCGGGCGCGCGGTAATGCACATCGCTCGCGCGCAGCGGCGCGGACGTGCGCGCGTCGTTCATGTCGTCGGCGAAGTAGTCGAGCAGCATGCGCCAGCGGCACTGCGCGCTCTGCGCATACGCGATCATGCGCTCGAGCACCGCGCGATCGCGTTCGCTGCGCGCCGCGTATTCCTGCGACGCCCCTTCGAGCTTCGCGATGGCCGCATCGTCGTCGACGAGCTTCATGCCGCCGCGCCGCGTGCGACGCGTCACGCCGAGATCGTTGAGCAGCGCCGCCGCCACGCGCAGCTTGTTCGCGCCGATGTTCGGCAACGCTTCGCGCAGACGCGCAAGCGGCTTGTCGAGCGTGCGGGCGGCATCGTCGCTCGCGAGTTCGCGCACTTTCTCCGCGACGCGCGCAATCATCTCCGCGCTCGGATATCGGCCGCTCATGAAGAACTGCTGCACCTGCTTGTCCTTCATTTCGAACAACAGCGTGCAACGCGCGGTCTCGCCGTCGCGGCCGGCGCGCCCCGCTTCCTGATAGTACGCATCGAGACTGCCGGGCATCTGCGCGTGAATGACGAAGCGGATGTCGGGCTTGTCGATGCCCATGCCGAACGCATTGGTCGCGACCATCACGCGCGCGCGGTTCTCCATGAACGCGTCCTGCGATGACGAGCGCGCGCCCGACGACAGCTTGCCGTGATAGCGCTCGGCCTCGACACCCGCATCGACGAGCGCGGCATGCAGCGCCTCGCATTCCGCGACCGTCGCGCAATAGACGATGCCGCTCCCCGCTTCGCCCGTCGCGATCTCGATCGCGCGCCGGCGCCGGTCATCCGGGTTCGTGAGTTGTTCGACGCTGAAATGCAGGTTGTCGCGAAAGACGCCCGTATGGATGACGTTCGCGCGCTTCATCTCCAGTTCGCGCACGATATCGACGATGACGGCGGGCGTCGCCGTCGCGGTGAGCGCGAGCACGGGCGGACGGCCGAGCGTCTTGATCGCGTGGATCAGTTCGACATATGCCGGCCGGAAATCGTGGCCCCATTGCGATATGCAATGCGCCTCGTCGATGACGGCAAGCGCGATCGGCGGCATGTCCTTCGCGGTGAGTTCGGCGGTGAATTCGGCATCGACGAGACGCTCGGGCGTGACGAAGAGCATGCGGATTTCGTGTCGCGCGATGGCCTGCATCGCGTCGCGCTGTTCACTCGCGGAGAGCGTGCTGTTGAGCATGGCGGTCGCAATGCCCGCTTCGACCAGCTTCGTGAGCTGATCGCGCATCAGCGAAATCAGCGGCGATACGATGACCGTCATGCCATCGAATTGCAGCGCGGGCAATTGATAGCACAGCGACTTGCCCGCGCCGGTGGGCATGACGGCGAGCGTGTCGTTGCCGTCGAGCACGCTGCGAATCACGTCTTCTTGTCCGGGACGCAAGTTCGGAAAGCCGAAGACTTTGCGCAGCGCGGTTTCGAGTTCGCGATCGAGCGGCTTGCGCGATTGCGTGTGGATGTCGGCTCTGTCGTTCATTCGAAGGTAACGCGGATCGTGGATGCGCAATGGCATCCGCAATTGGCGTTCCTTGCGAGACAGGCTTGCTTGGCGGAAGGCAGCCGGAGTCGAACCGACCTGGGAATGTCTGACATCCCCAACCGGGTTTGAAGCCCGGCCGCACCACCGGATACGGATGCCTTCCTTTGAAAACCACGGCGCTGCACGTCCGATCGAATTTCGACCGGGCGTCCGATTATAACGGCGCGTTCTCAGCCGTTGCCATCGCGCGAGCGCGGCTGTCGCCGCCGCATCAGCCGATAAACGCAATAGACGAGCGCCGCCGCGACGAGCACATCCACCACCGTCGCGCCATGCGATTCCAGTTCGAGCACGGCGACATGCAGTTGCCGCTCGAAAAGCGCGCCGCCCAATACCCAGAACGACGCCCACGCGGCTATTCCAGCCGTATCCCAGAAGAAGAACGCGAGCGCGGCGATGTGCGTCGTGCCCATCAGCGGCGGCGTGACGAGACCGAGACCCGGCACGAACTTCGATACCGCGACGATCGGCGCGCCATGACGCTCGAACAGTTCGCCGGTCGTGCGCATCCCGCTGTCGACCGCATACGATCTGCGCGAGAGCGCCGCGACGAGCCGACGTCCGTAGATGCGCCCCGCCGAGAACCACACGCTGTCGCCGAGCAACGCGCCGCACAGCGCCGCGAACAGCACATGCGCGAACGAGAGGCGTCCGCTCGCCACGGCCGAGCCCGCGAACACGAGCAAAGGCGCGGACGGCAGCGGCACGCCGAGGCGCGTCAGCAGAACGTTCGCGAAGACGGCAGCGCCGCCCCATTGCACGATCGCCGACGGAGGAATCTGGATCAACCGGCACCTCTCGATCGCAACATCATTCGGACCTCGACTCGACGAGCATCACCGGCACGTTGCCGCACCCCGCGCTGCTCGCAATTTCGATACCGCGCCAGGGCGTGCCCTCGCCATGATCGAAGGCCATCGGATCGACGCGCCGGTCCGGGCGCAGCACGTTGAACGGCCACGACGGACGGCGCAGGCGCTCGTGCACGACCGAGCCGAGCCAGATCGGCGCGGGCGGCGCGCCTGCGTCCTGGCGCACTTCGTAATGCGTGGGCCAGAAGCGCAGCACGTCGCGCTCGTCGGCGCCGCGCACGGAACGCGCGAACACGAGCTTCGACGGCTCGCCGTTGTTCAGGCGCGGCAACGCGGGCAACGCGATGGCGGGCGCATTCGGCAACACCACCGACATCACGCTCTTCAGGCTCACGTGCGACACCTCCGTCCAGCCGCGCGATGCCAGTTGCGCGCGAATCTGCTCGGGCGTCGCCGCCCATTGCACGGTGATCGGCTCGCGACGATCGCCCTCCATGCTCGCTCGATAACAGGAAAACGTGCGCCATACCGAATCGGTCCACTGAATCGGCGTAATGACGACGGTCGATGGCACGACGCTGTGCGCCTCCGTTTCATCGCTCGTTTGCAGCGCGACGCTCGCGCAGATCACGGCAAGCACGGCGACCGGCATCAGCGGCCGCGGCGGCGGCTTGCCGGGATTGCGCCATACCGCCGTGAGCGCGATCAGGAAGACCCAGACGGCGGCGAGCGCCGCGCTGCCGAGCGCATCGGAGATGGTGAAGCGGCCAAAGTACAGCCCCGCCAGACCGACCGCCGTCACGATGGCCGAGGTCGCCGTCGCGATGAACACGCCCGTCAGGATGCCCACGCGCCGCAGCAGCAGGAACGCGAGAAAGCCGTAGATCACGACCGTCGCCGCGACGTCGCTGTTCGGAAAGCGATGCTCCGACGGCGCGAACGAAACGAGCGCCGGCTCGTGCGCGGTGAAGCGGATCGCCGCGACGAGCAATTGCGAAAACGCCACGGCCACGACCCAGTATGTGACCGTGCGCCAACGCCGTTCGAAGCTCATCCACACGATGACCGTCGCGCCGAGCGCGAGCAGCGTCTGCGTGCTGCCGAGCGTCGCGGCGACATCGAGGATCGAATCGGTCCAGGTCGACTGGAACGATTGCAGCAGCCGGTAAATCGACACATCGACCTGAACGATCGACGCGCCGCGCGCCACGTTCGCGAGCACCGAGAAAAAGAGGATCGCGGACGCGAGCAGCAGCACCGAGATCATGACGATGAGGCCCGTCGCCGGATTGCCCGGATCGAGCGCGCGCGAGACGAGCCGCGTGGGCAGGCCGTTGCCCTTCCGCGCCCAGGAGAGCAGCGCGTCGCGCGACGCGATGGTCCAGCGCATCGCGTGCGAAACGATCACGCGCGCGAGATTGAACACGATCCACGCTAGCGCCGCGACGAGAATCAGAATCACGACGAGCCGGATCGACACCGCGCCCGCCAGTTCGATCGACGCGCCGAACACGACGCCCGGCAGGATATGCGTCGGCGCCCAGATGAGCGCGCTCAGTATGTTGACGACGAGAAAGCGCGCCGGCGTCATGCCGGTCACGCCCGCGACGACCGGCACGACCGCGCGCATCGGCGCGACGAAGCGCGCGAGCACGACGCTCTTCGCGCCGTGCTTGTCGAAATACTTCTTGCCGGCGACGAGCGCGCCCGGATGCGAGCGGAACGGCCACATCTGCGCGATGCGGTCCGCGTAGTGCTGGCCGAACCAGAAACTCGCGGCGTCTCCGGCAATGGCGCCCGCGATCGCGCAGACGAATACCCAGCCGAGATTCAGCGCGCCCGCGCCGACGAGCGCGCCCGCGATGAACATGGCCGTGCTGCCCGGCACGAACGTGCCGATGAACGCGACCGATTCGAGAAACGACGCGAGCAGCACGACCGCGAGCGCCCACTCGGGGTGGCTCGACATGACATGCAGCAGCCTGAAGTAGAGATGCTCCATCGTGATGGAAGGACGAGCGCGCAATCGTCAGACGGACTCGTGCCAGCGGCTATCGGCGCGCAAGAGGTGCAGGTCGCGGTGGAATCGAGTGTACCCAACCCGGTCGAAGAACTCCAAAATCTGTATCGCGCGCTTGCGGCCGAGCGCGCTCGCATCGCGGAAAGCGGCCGCACCGACCGCGCCGCCCTGCGTTTGCGCCGATTGCGCGACGAGTTGCGCCAGCGCGCCGATCGACGCGCGGCAATAAAACAGATCGCGCACCACCTGATACACGTCGCCGCGGCGCGCGAGCTTCCTGAGCAGCCTGCGCATCTCGTCCTCGCCGACGCCCTGCGCCTTCGCCAGATCACGCACCCAGGGCGGATCGAAACGCCCTTCTTCGAGCGATGCGAGCACCGCGCGAGCGAGCGCTTCCTCGTTGTCGTCGAGCGTCACCGCATGCGACGGCAGATGCAGCCACGGCCCGCTCTTCGCGATCGCGCAGATCGTCACCGCATCGTCGACGAGCGCGCGCCACAGCGCGTCCGGCGCGAGCGGCGCGGCCATGCGGCGCAGACGCGCGGCGTCGGGGCCTTGCTCGTCGGGAAAGCGTTCGTGGAAAGCGGCTAGCGCATCGAGCAGGCGCGCCTTGAGCGTATCCCAGTGACGCGCCGCGATGTAGAGCATGTCATCGTGCGTGGGCACGGCGCGCACGCCTTCGGGCGACAGGCCGCGTCCGTACAAATGCTCGACAAGCGAGCGCGGCAAGCCATACGGCGCTTCGTCGAAAAGCGCATCGGCGCGACCGGTATCCAGCATCGCGACGAGCGCATCGAGCCACGCGCGGCGCGCCGGCGTGCGGCGCTTGCGCGCGGGCGCGAACGGATCGAGCACGCGCCCGCCGCCGACCGTCCGGTTCGCCTGCGCGTTGCGCACGATGAAGCGATCGCCGGGCAGCGCGCAAACGGGTTGATCGAAGACGAGCTGCACGCGCGCCGTGTTTCCCCCAGCGAGCGTATCCGCTTCGAGCAGCGCCACATGCGCGACGCGATGCGTCGTGCCGAGATGCACATGCAGGGGCGCCCAATGTGTGAGCGTGAGTTGCGCATCGGCGAGCAAGCTCAGTTCGACATCGAGCCGTTCGGATGCCCGCGCGAGCCGCGCATCCACGATCCAGTCGCCGCGTGCGAGCGCATCCTTGTCGATGCCCGCGAGATTGAGCGCGCAGCGCTCGCCCGCACGGCCCGTCTCTGCGGCGCGATTCTGCGCGTGAATGCTGCGCGCGCGCACGGGCTCGCCGCCGGATTCGCGCGGCGCGAGCGCCAGCATGTCGCCGACGTTCACGCGGCCCGCGAACACCGTGCCCGTCGCGATCGTGCCCTGCCCCGTCAGCGTGAACACGCGATCGACCGCGAGCCGGAAGAAGCCATCGTCGCGGCGCGTGCGCCAGTGCGCGGCGGCATCGTGAAGATACGCTCGCAACGAAGCGACGCCCGCGTCATCGTCTTGAGTCGCATCGGTGTCGAACAAGGGCGCACCGTGCAACGGGCCGCGCGCGAGCAACGCCGCGATTTCGGCATGCACGTCGCGCACGCGCGATGCCTCCACGCGATCGCACTTCGTCACCGCGACCGCGCCGCGCGTCACGCCGAGCAGTTCGAGGATCGCGAGATGTTCGCGCGTTTGCGGCATCACGCCGTCGTCGGCGGCGATCACGAGCAAGGCGAAGTCGATGCCGCACGCGCCCGCCGCCATCGTGTGCACGAGTTTCTCGTGTCCGGGCACGTCGATGAAGCCGAGCACGCCGCCGTCGTCCAAAGGCACGTACGCGTAGCCGAGTTCGATCGAGATGCCGCGCGCCTTCTCTTCCTTCAGCCGGTCGGTGTCCACGCCCGAGAGCGCGCGCACGAGCGTCGTCTTGCCATGATCGATATGCCCCGCCGTGCCGACGATCATTCGCGTGCGTCCTCGCCTGCATCCAACTGCGCGATGAACGCGGCTTCATCGGCTTCTTCGAGACAGCGCAGATCGAGACGCAGCGCGCCATCCGCGATGCGCCCGATGACCGGACGCGGCAACTCGCGCAGCCGCTTCTCGATGCGATTGAGTTGCCCGCCCGCGCGTTTGCCGCTCGCGAGGCGCACCGCGAGGCCGTAGCTCGGCAGCACGTCGACGGGCAATGCGCCGCTGCCGATCTGGCTGAACATCGGTTCGGCGCTGACCGTGAAGGCATCGCCGATCATGCGCTGCAACGCAGGTTCGATGCGTTCGGCGGCGAGGCGCATTGCGTCGGCGGGACGCGTGAGCAGGCGCAATGTCGTGAGACGCTCGGCCAGCGTTTCAGGCGCGCGATAGAGACGCAGCACGGCTTCGAGCGCCGCGAGCGTGAGCTTGCCGACGCGCAATGCGCGCTTGAGCGGATGCTTCTTGATCTTCGCGATGAGATCCGCGCGCCCGACGATCAGGCCCGCTTGCGGCCCGCCCAATAGCTTGTCGCCGCTGAACGTGACGAGATCCGCGCCTGCCGCGACCGTCTCGCGCACGGTCGCTTCGCGCGGCAAGCCCCATTGCGCGAGATCGACGAGCGTGCCGCTGCCGAGATCGACCGCGACCGGCAAGTTCCGCGCTTTCGCGAGCGGCGCGAGTTCGGCGAGCGCGACTTCCTTCGTGAAGCCGCTCACGGCGTAGTTGCTGCAATGCACCTTCATCAGGAGCGCGGTCTTCGCGTTGATCGCTTCGTCGTAGTCTTTCAGATGCGTGCGATTCGTCGTGCCGACTTCGCGCAGCTTCGCGCCCGCACGATTCATGATGTCGGGAATGCGGAACGCGCCGCCGATCTCGACGAGTTCGCCGCGCGACACGATCACTTCCTTGCGCGAAGCGAGCGCGGAAAGCGTCAGCAGCACAGCGGCCGCGTTGTTGTTGACGACGGTCGCGGCTTCGGCGCCCGTCAGCTCGCAGATGAGGCCGTTGATGAGATCGTCGCGATCGCCGCGCGCGCCGGTGTCGAGATCGAACTCGAGATTCGCCGGACGCGTGAGCACTTCGGCGACCGCGCGCACCGCTTCGTCGGGCAGCAGCGCGCGGCCGAGATTCGTATGCAGCACCGTGCCCGTCAGGTTGAAGACGCTGCGCACGTTGCTGCGCGCGCGTTTCGCGAGCCGCGCGTCGACGGCGAGCGCGAGTTGCGCATCGCTCAGTGCATCGACGGACGCGCGGCCCGCTTGCGCATCGGCGCGCCATGCATCGAGCGTCGCGCGCAATGCGGCGAGCGCCTGCGTGCGGCCGTACGTGGCGATCACCGCCTCGAACTCCGCCGATGCCAGCACGCGCTCGACCGATGGCACGCGAGCCATCAATGCGCGCAACTCGCCGCCGTCGCCTGTGACATCGCTCATCGATCGCCTTCCTGTTGTTCGGGCCAGAGCCACGGATGCGGCGCCGCGCGCCGAAAACCCGCATCGCCCATCAGGAGATCGAGCGTGAGGCTCGCGAGATCGTCGGCGTAAGGTTCGAAGTCGTAAGCCTTCTCCTGATAGCCGATCTTGCGATACGTGCCGCATTCGTCGCACGATTCCGCCTTGAGCGGCGCGCTTGTCGCCTTCGCCGTTTTTTCTTCCTCGGGTTCGTCGCCCGTACCCATCACGTGATACGCGATGCCTTTGGTCGAATCGCAGTTCGTGCATTTCGCGCGGACTACGTGAAGCTCCGTCGCGCACAGTCCGCATTGCACGTAGCGATAACCTTCATACGCGCCGCCCACGCGCACGATGCTCGCGACCGGCACCGAGCCGCAGACGGGACATACGCCGGGCGTGTCGAGATACGGCACGTCCCGCATGTCGATGCGGCTGGCGAGATCGGTCCACACGACTTGCAGCGCGGCCGCGATGAGGGGCGCGGCGGCCGGATCGATTTCGGCGAAGCGCAGCGCGAGAATCGCGTCGGCTTGGTCGTCGAGCGCGGCGGCGTCGAGCGCGCGCAGACGGGCGACGAGTTGCGCGAGCGCGGGCGTTAGCGCGCCGGCGGCTTCGATGCCGTCGAGCAGCATGAAGAGTACGTCGCGCCAGGCGGGATCGCGGTCATCCGTGAGCGCGGGAACGATCGGCATCGAATGACGCTGATTCAGTTCGATGGACTCGCGCGAGGGCATCGGCGCATTGAAATGCGCGAGCACGCGCTGCTGGGCGTCGGCGAGCGCGGCCATCAGGCGCAGATAACCGGAGATGGGATTGCTTGCGTCGGCGAGTTGCCGAAGACGTGCGGCGCGCGTGGCGAATATCGTCGCGCGCTCCGGCATGCGCAAACGCGGAATGGCCGACGGATCGAGCGATTCGATTCGCGAGGCTTCGACTATGCGTTGGACCACGGAAGGTTTCCTCGCGGGGTGAACGGTCGACCGAGCATATCAGCAAAACGGATATGAAATGGACCGCACCCCGCACGTATTGGCCCAACGTCGCGCCGGATTTCTACTTCCCGATCATCTCCCTGAACCACCGCGGATGATGCTTGCGCGCCCATCCATACGTGACAGTGCCGCGCGTCATCGCGCCGATCGAACCCTTCACCCAAAGCGCCGCATAGATATGCACGATGATCGACACGATCAGCACGAACGCCGTCGCCGCGTGCACGACGGATGCAAGACGAATCACGGTAATCGGGAAATAGAACGCGAAGTATCTGCGCCAGATCACGATGCCGCTCACGAGCAGCAACACGAGACTCGCCACCATCACGAAGAACAACAGCTTTTGCCCGGCGTTGTACTTGCCGATCTCAGGCAGGCGATCCTCGCGATTGGTGAGCACGTCGTTCATCTGCTTCATCCACTGGACGTCGTTCTTGTCCAGATAGTTGTGATGCCAGAAGCGCAGCGCAAGGATCATGAAGGAGATGAACATCACGCAGCCGACGAACGGATGCAGGATGCGCGTCCATTGCCCGCCGCCGAACACGGCATAGAGCCATGCCATCGACGGATGAAACATCGCGAGTCCGGACAGCGCGAGCAGCACGAAGGTGATCGCGGTGATCCAGTGATTCGTGCGCTCGTTCGGCGTGTAGCGCACGATCAGCCGATGGCCCTTCACGTCACGCAGTTCGCTATCGTGTTTCATCTGTACGCTCCTGTCCGCCTTCACGCCGACGCTGCACTTCTTCCGCTTCGCGATGCGCTTCGAGTTCGTCTTCCTCGCTGACTTCGTTCGGCCCGACGCGCGTGTAATGGAAGAAGCCCGCAAACGCCGCCAACGCGATGCCGATCATCGCGAGCGGCTTCGTCACGCCCTTCCATATCGACACGAGCGGACTGATGTGCGGATCCTTCGCGAGCCCGTGATACAGCTCCGGCTGATCCGCGTGATGCAGCACGTACATCACATGCGTGCCACCCACGCCCGCCGGATCGTAGAGGCCCGCGTTAGCAAAGCCGCGCTCCTTCAGATCCTCGACGCGATCGGCCGCCTGCTGCTGCATGTCGACCTTGGTGCCGAACATGATCGCGCCGGTCGGGCACGTCTTCACGCACGCGGGCTCCTGCCCGACCGCGACGCGATCCGAACATAGCGTGCACTTGTACACGCGATGATCTTCCTTCGAAAGCCGCGGAATATTGAACGGGCAGCCGGTAATGCAATAGCCGCAGCCGATGCAGTTCTCCTCGTGAAAATCCACGATGCCGTTCGTGTACTGAATGATCGCGCCCGGCGAAGGACACGCCTTCAGGCAACCCGGATCCTCGCAATGCATGCAGCCGTCCTTGCGGATCAGCCATTCGAGGTCGCCCTTCGGATTTTCGTATTCGGTGAAGCGCATCACCGTCCACGAATGCTCCGTCAGGTCGCGCGGATTGTCGTAGATGCCGATCGTGTGACCGATATCGTCGCGCAGGTCGTTCCACTCCATGCACGCCGTCTGACACGCCTTGCAGCCGATGCACTTCGACACGTCGATGAGCTTCGCCACCGTGCCCGTCACCGGCTCGCGTATTTGCGTCTGCGGCACGGTCGTCGCGGAGAGACGCTTGATATCGAGCGATTGCAGAGCCATCTCGTCCTCCCTATGCCTTCTCGACCTTCACGAGGAACGACTTGAACTCGGGTGTCTGCGAGTTCCCGTCGCCCACGGAAGGCGTGAGCGTGTTGACGAGATAGCCCGGCTGCGTGAGGCCCTTGAAGCCCCAGTGCAGCGGCAGGCCGACGGTGTGCACCTTCTTGCCCTCCACAGTCAGTGGTTTGATGCGCTTCGTGACGAGCGCCACCGCGACGACATGCCCGCGATTGCTCGACACCTTCACGCGATCCCCCGCGACGACGCCGACTTCCTTCGCATGCTCCTCGCCGATCTCCACGAACTGCTGCGGCTGCACGATCGCGTTGAGCCGCGCGTGCTTGGTCCAGTAGTGGAAGTGCTCGGTGAGGCGATACGTGGTCGCGGTGTCCGGGAACTTGTCGGCGGTGCCGAACGCGGCGCGATCGTCGGGGAAGACGCGCGCGGCCGGATTGCTCGTCACCGCCTTGTTGTCGGGGAAGAACGGGTTATGGCCGAGCGGCGTCTCGAACGGCTCATAGTGCGCGGGGAACGGGCCTTCGTTCATGCCGTCGCGTGCGAAGAATCGCGCCACGCCCTCCGGATTCATGATGAACGGACTCATGCCCTTGTCCGGCGGTTCGTCGACCTTGAAGTCGGGGACATCCGGACCGCCCCACGCGCGCCCGTTCCACGCGACGAGCTTTCTCGACGGATCGAACGGCTTGCCGTTCACATCGCACGATGCGCGGTTGTACAGCACACGCCGATTCGCCGGCCACGCCCACGCCCAGCCGAGCGTCTGCCCGATGCCCGTCGGATCGGAGTTGTCGCGCCGGCCCATCTGGTTGCCCGCCTGCGTCCACGATCCGCAGAAGATCCAGCATCCGCTGGCGGTCGAGCCGTCGTCGCGCAGTTGCGCGAAGCTCGCCAGTTGTTCGCCGCGTTTGGCGAGGACCTTCGTCTGATCGGTCGGATCGGTGACGTCGGCGAGCGCGCGGCCGTTGAACTCCATCGCGATTTCTTCCGGCGTCGGGCTTTCCGGGTCCGCGTACGGCCACGTCATCTTCAGGATCGGATCGGGATATTTGCCGCCCTTCTCCTGATATGCCTTGCGCATGCGCAGCCACAATCCCGACATGATCTCGAGATCGCTTCGCGCTTCGCCCGGCGGCGTCGTGCCCTGCCAGTGCCATTGCAATACGCGCGACGAACTGACGAGCGAGCCGCGCTCTTCGGCGAAGCAACTCGTCGGCAGACGGAACACTTCGGTCTGAATCTTCGACGAATCGACATCGTTGAATTCGCCGTGATTCTTCCAAAACTCCGACGTCTCGGTCGCGAGCGGATCCATGATGACGAGCCATTTCAGCTTCGACAGGCCGAGCCCGATCTTCGCCTTGTTCGGCGCCGCCGCAAGCGGATTGAAGCCCTGGCAGATGTAGCCGTTCATCTTGCCCTGCGCCATCAGCTCGAAGACCTGCAGCATGTCGTAGGACTTGTCGAGCTTCGGCAGCATGTCATAGCCGAAGTTGTTGTCGGCCGTCGCGTTATCGCCCCACCACGACTTCATGAAGCTCACGTAAAACGCGCGATAGTTCTTCCAGTAGCTCAGTTGATTCGGCCGCAGCGGCTGCGACGCGCGCTTCTTGATGTAGTCCTCGTATTCCTGCTCGCCTTCCATCGGCAAGGTCATGTAGCCGGGCAGCAGATTCGACATCAGGCCGAGATCGGTCAGGCCTTGAATGTTCGAGTGCCCGCGCAGCGCATTCATGCCGCCGCCCGCGATGCCGATATTGCCGAGCAGAAGCTGCACCATCGCGCCCGTGCGAATCATCTGCGCGCCGACCGAGTGATGCGTCCAGCCGAGCGCATAGAGAATCGTGCCGGCGCGATTCGGCGCCGCGGTCGTCGCGAGCATCTCGCAGACCTTGAGGAACTTGTCGGTCGGCGTGCCGCAAACCTTCGTCACCATTTCCGGCGTGTAGGCGGCGTAGTGCTGCTTCAACAGGTTGTAGACGCAGCGCGGATGTTGCAAGGTCGGATCGGTCTTCACATAGCCGTCGTCGCCGCGCTCGTAATCCCAGCTCGTCTTGTCGTACTTGCGATGTTCCGCGTCATAGCCCGAGAACACGCCGTCCTTGAACGCGAAGTCCTCGCGCACGATGAACGACATGTCCGTGTAGTTCTTCACGTACTCGTGCTGGATCTTGTCGTTCGTGAGCAGATAGTTGATGACGCCGCCGAGGAACGCGATGTCCGTGCCGGTGCGAATCGGCGCGTAGAAATCCGCGACCGATGCCGTGCGCGTGAAGCGCGGGTCCACGACGATGAGACGCGCGCGCCGATGCGCCTTCGCCTCCGTCACCCACTTGAAGCCGCACGGATGCGCCTCGGCTGCATTGCCGCCCATCACGAGAATCAGGTCCGTGTTCTTGATGTCGACCCAATGGTTCGTCATCGCTCCACGGCCAAACGTCGGGGCAAGACCTGCCACCGTCGGGCCATGTCAGACACGCGCCTGATTATCGAATGCGAGCATTCCCCAACTGCGCACCGTCTTGTGCGTCAGATAGCCAACTTCGTTGCTTCCCGCCGACGCCGCCAGAAAGCCCGAAGTCAGCCATCGATTGACCGTCTTGCCGTCGGGCGTCTTCTCGACGAAATTCGCATCGCGATCTTCCTTCAACAACTCGGCGATGCGATCGAGCGCCTCTTCCCACGAGATGCGTTTCCACTCGTTCGACCCCGGCGCGCGATGCTCGGGATACGTCAGCCGGCTCGGGCTATGTATGAAGTCGATGAGCGATGCGCCTTTCGGGCAGAGCGTGCCGCGATTGACCGGATGATCCGGATCGCCTTCGATGTGGATGATGCTCGATTTTGCGTTCTTGGCGTTGTCGCCGAGACCGTACATGAGGATGCCGCACCCGACTGAACAGTACGGACAGGTGTTGCGCGTTTCCGTGGTGCGCGACAGTTTGTATTGCCGGACTTCGGCGAGCGCGGGAGCCGGAGAGAAGCCCATTGCCGCCAGGCTCGAACCGGCGAGCGTGCTCGCAGAGACCTTGAGGAACTGTCGCCGTGACATTTGGAGCATGATTGCCCTCGGCGCGTCGTAATGTGGGTTACTGGGTTACTAAAGTATATGGTGCCCGATTACATCCCGCAGACAGGTTGACACGGTATTTGCACCAATCACAGGTCTTGCGCGCGTTGCATGCAACGAATACTTCATACGCAACCTTGTCGCTTTAGCAAGCGCCGCGCCTGGCCACGCATGTTCTGGAATGGAACGTGCTCGACGAGGTGAAACATTCGCGCTCCATTCATCGAACCGAGAGGTCGCCATGAGTTCCGTCTCAACCCAGAAGATCGAAGCGGTGGTGAAGAAAGACGCTTCGTGGGCGCTCGGCGCGCTGAAGCAGTTCTCGGAAGACCGCTGCGCCGCGATGGCCGCGAGCATCGCGTTCTACTCGGCGTTCTCGCTCGCGCCGACGCTCGTCATGGTGATCGCCGTCGCGGGCTGGATCTTCGGACCGGAGGCGGCGCGCGGGCAACTTTTTCATCAAGTGAACGGACTCATCGGCGATCAGGCCGCGGCGGGCGTGCAGAGCATCGTCGAGAACGCGCATCGCAGCAGCGGGACCGGCATCGCCGCGATCATCTCGTTCGTGCTGCTCGCGGTCGGTGCATCGGCGACGTTTTCATCGCTCAACACGGCGCTCAACATCGTCTGGCCGATGAGCGGCGAGCAGCGCTCCAGCATCATGACGCTGGTGCGCGTGCGGCTCGTGTCGTTCGGGCTCGTGCTCGGCGTCGCGTTTCTGCTGATCGTCTCGCTCGTGCTCGATACCGCGATTCAGGCGGTCGGCATGTGGCTGTGGGCAAATTCGCCGTTCGTGATCGTCGGCGATGTCGTGCAGCTCGTGGTCGGGCTCGCGATTCTCACCGCCGCGTTCGGCGCATTGATGAAGTTCCTCCCCGATGCGCCCGTGCAATGGCGTGATGCGCTCGTCGGCGGGCTCGTCTCCGCGCTGCTTTTCTCGGCGGGCAAGAAGCTGTTCGCCTTGTATCTGACCCACGCGGGCACCGCGAGCGCGTTCGGCGCGGCGGGTTCGCTCGCCGTGCTGCTGATGTGGCTGTACTTCTCCGCCGCCGTGCTCCTGCTGGGCGCGGAATTTTCGGCGGCGCGCGCGCGAATGCACGATCCGCGCGGCGCATGGGGACAGCAGAACAATGGCCGCGTGCCGCCGGGCAGCCGCGCGAAGATTGGCTCGCTGCTCGCGGCCTCGACGCGCACGGCTGTACCGGTCGCCGGCGCCGCATCCGCCGCCGCGCCGCTCACGCCGGCAAGCGCTCCTGACGATGCCCCCGCCACCGCGAGCGCGCGCCGCGCGATCGGCGCCCGCGCACAACACGCGCAACAACTGACGGGACAGGCGCGCAAGAAGGTATCCGCCGTCGCGCGGGCGCTGGCGTTGTCGCGCAAGCTCGCGCGCGCCGAATCGACGGCCACGCGCGCCACCGCGCTCGCGATGGTCGGCGCTGGCCGCAAGGCATCGCATGCGAATGCTGCGGTGCGGCGGCATCCGTGGCGCGCGGTGCTCGTGGCGGCAGGCGCGGGAATGGCGCTCGCATTGCTTTCGCGTCGCGATGCCGCGCGTGAAAACGACCGAGGCTGAGGCGCTTGCGCGCTATGTCGCGCGGCTGTCCGTCGAATCCGAAAGATCGCGCGCCGGGAAAGCGATTTGTTATTTGAAAAGCAAGTAATCGAATATCGGCGTCCGGAAAATCCGATTCAAATGTCCGATTGCGCGCGGAACTTTTCCGCGATAGCCCTGTCTCCCAAAATTCCCCTTGCGACTGCCTGAGAACCTTGACAGGCGGGCTTCACGCCCAAGTGTGTGTTTTTCGAGACAGTCAATATTTTTTCGTTTCTGAAGTTACGAAACGTTGCGTTATTCTCTGCGCCGGCAACAACGATTAATCATTCGCGTGGAGAATTCGATGAAACGAATCGCACTGACGTCCCTCTCGCTGGCGCTGCTCGGCGCAGCAGGCGCGGCGCAAGCACAAACGAGCGTGACGCTCTATGGCGTGATCGATACCGGTCTCGCATATGTGAGCCACGCCAACGAAAACGGCGACCATCTGTTCGGCATGGTCAACGGCACGCTGTCCGGCCCGCGTTGGGGCTTGAAGGGTCAGGAAGACCTCGGTGGCGGCCTCAAGGCAATCTTCCAGTTGGAAAGCGGCTTCGATCCGGGCACGGGTCAGTCGAACCAGGGTGGTCGTCTGTTCGGCCGTCAAGCGTTCGTCGGTTTGAGCGGCAACCAGTGGGGTACGGTCACGTTGGGTCGTCAGTATGACCCGTCGGTCGACATGGTTCAGGGCCTCACGGCCGACAACTACTGGGGCGCTGCCTTCGCAACGCCGGGCGACGTCGACAACTACGACAACAGCCTGCGCGTGAGCAACGCCGTCAAGTACGTGTCGCCGGTGTTCTCCGGCTTCCAGTTCGAAGGCATCTACGGCTTCAGCAACCTCGCGGGCGCTACCGGCCAGGGCCAGACCTGGGGTGCCGCTGCAACGTACGGCAACGGTCCGTTCTCGTTGGCCGCCAGCTACCTGTACGTGAACAACCCGACGGCTGGCCGCACGACCGGCACCACCGGCTGGAACAGCCCGTCGTCGGATTCGCTGTTCAACACGGTGATCAACGTCGGCTACCAGACGGCCCACGCAGTCGCCATCGCGCGCGGCGCAGGCCAGTACGTGTTCGGTCCGTTCACGGCCGGCGCTTCGTACAGCTTCGCTCAGTACAAGAACGACGGCAGCTCGACGTTCACGGAACAAGAGAAGTTCAACGTCGCCAACGCGTACCTGAACTTCCAGCTGACGCCGGCAACGCTGCTCGGCCTGGGCTACACGTACACGCACGGCAGCGGCGACACGTCGGCGAACTACCACCAGGTTTCGATCGGCGCGGACTACTCGCTGTCGAAGCGCACGGACGTCTACGCTGTCGGCGCGTATCAGCACGCAAGCGGCACGCAGCGCAACGCGGACGGCTCGACGCAAGAAGCGCAAGCTTCGATCAGCGACTTCGGTTTCGCAAGCGGCCGCAGCCACCAGGAACTGGTGCTCATCGGCCTGCGCCACAAGTTCTAAGAACAACCGACTGGCGTGGCACGCGAGTGCCGCGCCGGAAGGACTGCAGCATCCTCGAACAGCCATCGGTTTTCCGATGGCTGTTTTTTTTCGCGTCCGAAAGCGGCAAGCGCAACAAAGTGTTGAATCAACCGCGTGCGCGTCATCCCGCCCGGACAACGGCGGCAGAATCGGCCGAATCTCAATGCCCCGGGGGTTCGCTGAATGCCGCTTCGCTCAAGACTTCTGGCTCCGCTTGCAATGGCGGCGTGCATCGCCGCAACCGCCTGCACGACAGCCGCGCATCGGTCCGATACTGCGCACGCGTCCGCCTTGCCGATGATCATCGCGCATCGCGGCGGCGCAGCCGATTACCCGGAGAACACGCTGATCGCCATCCAGGGCGCGCTGCACAATCGCGCCGATGCGATCTGGCTCACAGTGCAACTCACCCGCGATGGCGTGCCGGTGCTCTATCGCCCGGCCGATCTCTCGACCAACACGGATGGCAACGGAACGGTCGCGGACCACGACTTCGGCGCGCTGCAACATCTCGACGCCGGACGGAACTTCGCCCTCGCCGATGGAAACGGCGTGACGCGCTATCCGTATCGCGATCACGCGCTGCGTATTCCATCGCTCGCGCAGGCGTTGCGCGTGATTCCGCCCGACGTACCCGTGATGCTCGACATGAAGGCATTGCCCGCCGGACCTCAGACGGCGGCGGTCGCGCGCGTGCTGGACGAGGAAAACGCGTGGTCACGCGTGCTGATCTATTCGACCGATGCCGCCTATCAACGGGCCTTCTCGGCCTATCCGCAGGCACGTTCGCGGCTGTTCGAGTCGCGCGATGCGACACGCGCCCGCCTCGCCTACGTGGCGCTCGAATCCACGTGCAAGGACGCACCGTCGCCCGGAAGATGGACCGCGTTCGAGTATGCGAGAAAGATGGAATTGGTCGAAACGTTCACGCTCGGGGAAGCGCGCTCGGCGGTGACGTCGAGACTCTGGACGCCCGCAGCGGTGCAGTGCTTTCGCACCAGAGGCGAGACCCCGATCCTCGCGATCGGCATCGACAACGCCGACGATTATCGCGCCGCCGCCTGTATCGGCATGACGGCCGTGCTCACCGATTCGCCGCGAAAGATGCAAGCGGTCAGGTCGGGCATTGCGCTGCCGCTGCCGTGCCCCTGAAGCCGCTCACTGATGCGGCGCGTTGCCGTTCGATTCGACGTCTTGCGCGAGCGTCTGCGCGGGCGCGCCCGGGCACGGCAGATCGCCGATGACGAGCCGCGGCACCGTGCTGCGCGTCTCGCGCGGACGCAGCGGAACATTGTCGAGCTCGGTCCACGAAGGGTTCGGAATCTCGCCGAAAAGCTGCCTCAGACGCTCGCCCCAGGTCTTGTTGATCATCTGGTAGTACGCGCTGTTGTTGTCGAGCGTGGCGAAGCGCGTGACGCGCAGCGAGTCCTTCTCGTAGACCAGCAGATCGAGCGGCAGACCGACCGAGAGATTCGAGCGCAGCGTCGAATCCATCGAAATGAGCGCGCATTTGGCGGCTTCGTCGAGCGGCGACGACGGCGTGATCACGCGATCGATGATCGGCTTGCCGTACTTCGATTCGCCGATCTGGAAATACGGCGACACACGCGTCGATTCGATGAAATTGCCCGCCGCGTAGATCATGAAGAGTCGCGGCGGCTGGCCGAAGATCTGTCCGCCGAGGATGAAGCTGCAATTGAAGTCGACGCTGAATTCAGCGAGCGACAGCGCGTCGCGCCGATGCACCTCGCGCACCGCATCGCCGACGATGCGCGCGGCTTCCGCCATCGTCTGGACGCTATACAGCGTGGGCGCGTTCGGATCGGAGGGCTCCACGAGCAGATGCGTCACCGCCTGCGTCAAGGCGAGATTGCCCGCCGCGAGCAGGACGAGTACGCGCTCTCCCGGCTGTTCGAAAACAGCCATCTTGCGCGCGGCGCTCACGTGGTCCACGCCGGCGTTGGTGCGCGTGTCGGACAGGAACACGAGTCCCTCGTCCACGCACATGCCCACGCAATAAGTCATGTCGATCCGTCCTGAAACAAGCAAACCCACATTGTACTGAGCGCGAACGCGCGTCGCATCGATGCGTTCACTGATCCGGCTGTGTATCGATGCTCACATGCACCGTCAGCGTTTCCTCCTTCCCGCCGACGCGCGAGCCGCGCACCGGCGCCGCCGATTCGTAATCGCGCGCGACGGCAAGGCGGCAATGACGCTCGCCCGCGAACGCCGCACGGGTCGCATCGATCGACACCCAGCCGTGCTCGATCCACACGTCGGTCCAGGCGTGCACGTCGGCATCCAGATAGCCGCTCACGCAGCGCGCCGGCACGCCCCGCGCGCGGCAGCACGCGAGCATCAGATGCGCGAGATCGCGCGCATCGCCGAAGCCGCTCGCGAGCGCCTGCGCCGCCGTGCCCGCCGCATACGCCGGCTCCGTGCGATACCGCACGCGCTCGCCGATACGCTCCGTCAGCGCGATGAGCGACGCGGGCGTATCGAGCGCGTCGACGCCGTGCGCGAGCTCGCGGATCGCGGCATCGGGCGCGGTAAGCCGCGTGGGACAGGTGAAATGTTCGAGCGGAATCGGACCGGCTTCATCGAAGAGACGGCCATCGGATAAAGCCTCCGTTTCGATCTCGCCCGCCACGCTCACATGAATCTCGCTGTGCGGCTTCGTCAGCACGAGCGTGTGCAGCGCGTTGCCGTAGGCGTCGCGCGTGAGGTCGAGCTTGCCCGGCGCTTCGACATGCCAGTGCCGCACGATCTGCGACGCGCCGCTCGCCGGACTCACGCGAAACTGCTGGATCGAATACGTGACCGGCGTGGCGTAGCGATAGCGGATGTCGTGGCGAATGGTCAGCAGCATGATTCACGCGATCGGCAACATGAGGAAGGTGTGCATCACGCGCAGGCCGAGTTCGTCGACACGCTTGAGAAACTGCGTCAGCCACGCGTGCACGCCCGTTTCGAGTATCTGGCGGATGTCGGCATACAGCACATCGGCGCGCAGCTTGCCCGCGAAACGCTCGCATTCCTTCGACGCGTCCGTGCGCAATTTCGCGAGCGTGTCGCAGACGCCGTCGAGCGATGCCAGCAGCGAACGCGGCATCTGCTCGTTGAGGATCAGCAGTTCGACGACGCGCGCGGGCGTCACGACATCGCGATACACCTTGCGATAAATCTCCAGCGCCGACACGGAACTCAGTATCGACGTCCAGTAGTAGAAGTCATCGAGCTGCCGCGCGGCTTCGCGCGAGTTCGGCGTGGCATCGGCGAAACGGACATCGAGAATGCGCGCCGTGTTGTCCGCGCGTTCGAGATACGCGCCGAGCTGCATGAAGAAAAACGCGTCGTCGCGCAGCGCGGTGCCCTGCATCACGCCGCGGCACAGATTCGAGCGGTACTTGACCCATTCGAACAGTGCATCCGGGCTCGTTTGCAGTTCCATGTTCGCGAGGCGCTGAGTGAATTCGAGCCAGGTGAAGTTGATCGTTTCCCAGCCGTCGGTGGTGAGCGTGCCGCGCACCGCGCGCGCATTTTCGCGCGTCGCCTGCAGGCACGAGAGGATGCTCGACGGATTGCGCGCATCGGCGACCATGAAGTGCAGCATGTCCTCGCGCGAGCGCGATCCCGGATGACGCGCGTCGAACATGTCTTCCAGCTCGGATATCTTCAGCACCGAACGCTGCGCGCGCGCTTCCTGCTCGGGCGTTTGCGGCAGGAGCGCGCCTTCCATGTTGATGTCGAGCATGCGCGCGGTGTTCTCGGCGCGCTCCATGTAACGCGCCATCCAGAACAGGTGATCGGCGGTTCGGCTCAGCATGTCATTCGACCATCCACGTATCTTTGGTCCCGCCGCCTTGCGACGAATTGACGACGAGCGAGCCTTCGCGCAGCGCGACGCGCGTGAGGCCGCCCGCGCACATCGACACTTCGCGGCCCGACAGCACGAACGGCCGCAAATCGATATGACGCGGCGCGATGCCCGCCTCGACGAAGGTCGGGCACGCGGAGAGCGCGAGCGTCGGCTGCGCGATATAGCCTTCGGGCCGCGCGAGCAGCAACGCGCGAAAGGTTTCGATCTCCTCTTGCGTCGATGCCGGCCCGACGAGCATGCCGTAGCCGCCCGCGCCGTGCACTTCCTTCACGACGAGCTCCGGCAGATGCGCGAGCGTGTACGCGAGATCGTCGGGCTTGCGGCACTGAAACGTCGGCACGTTGTTCAGGATCGGCTTCTCGCCGAGATAGAACTCGATCATGTCGGGCACGAAGGGATAGATCGATTTGTCGTCGGCGATGCCGGTGCCCATCGCGTTCGCGAGCGTCACGCGCCCCGCGCGATACGACGTCAGCAAGCCCGGAATGCCGAGCGCCGAATCGGCACGAAACGCGAGCGGATCGAGAAAGTCGTCGTCCACGCGGCGATAGATCACGTCGACGCGGCGCGGGCCGTGCGTCGTCCGCATGAAGACATAGTTGTCGTCGACGAAAAGATCCTTGCCCTCGACGAGTTCCACGCCCATCTGCTGCGCGAGGAAGGTGTGCTCGAAGTACGCCGAGTTGTACATGCCGGGCGTCAGCACGACGACCGCCGGATCGTCGACGCCTTCAGGCGCGATCGAACGCAATGTTTCCAGCAGCAGGTCTGGATAATGCGCGACCGGCGCGACGCGGTTCTGCACGAAGAGTTCGGGAAAGAGCCGCATCATCATCTTGCGGTTTTCGAGCATGTACGACACGCCCGACGGCACGCGCAAATTGTCTTCGAGCACGTAGAACTCGCCCGCCGCGCCCGCGCGCACCACATCGACGCCCGCGATATGCGCGTAGACGTCGAGCGGCACGTCGACGCCCTGCATTTCCGGCCGATATTGCGCGTTCGTGTAGACCTGTTCGGCCGGAACGCGCCCGGCGAGCACGATGTCGCCGTCGTGGTAGATATCGTGCAGAAAGAGATTGAGCGCCTGCACGCGCTGCCGCAAACCGGCTTCGAGCACGCGCCATTCGTCGCCGGGAATGATGCGCGGAATCATGTCGAAGGGAATGAGCCGCTCGGTGCCGGACAGATCGCCATTCACCGCGAACGTGATGCCGACGCGCCGGAACAGCACGTCCGCTTCGGCGCGCTTTCTCGCGATGGTTTCGGGGCGCTGCTGCGCGAGCCAGCGTGAAAACCGCGCGTAGTGACTGCGCACGGTGTCGTCCTGACGCATTTCATCGTAGATCTGCATCATTGCGTCCTTCGTTTTTTTACCGCATTTCCTTGCAGTATCGGACGAAAGTGCGCGACGTGCGCCACTTTTTTAGCGCGCGTTCATGGTGCACGGCCGTTTCGCGCTAGACTGCCCGCTCAACGCTCAACGTTTCATCATGTCCGACGCTTTCGAAGACGAAGCCGATTCCCTCGCCGATGCCCTTCTCGCAGGACTCGCGCGACCGATCGTTTTCGTCGATCTGGAAACCACCGGCTCGAACGCGACCGAGGACCGCATCACCGAAATCGGCGTCGTTGAAGCGAGCACGGCGGGCATCGAGCGCTGGAGCGTGCTCGTCGATCCGGGCGTGCCGGTCCCGCCGTTCATCGCGCGCCTGACCGGCATCGACGACGCCATGCTGCGCGGCCAGCCCACCTTCGAATCGCTCGCGCCCGCGCTCGCCGAGCGGCTGCACGGCAAGCTCTTCGTCGCGCACAACGCGCGCTTCGATTACGGCTTCCTCAAGAACGCCTTTCGCCGCGCGGGCATCGCGTTTCGCGCGGATACGCTGTGCACGGTGCGGCTGTCGCGCGCGCTCTTTCCATCGGTCGAAAGACATGGTCTCGATGCGCTCATCGCGCGGCTGAACCTCGCGCCCGAAGGACGCCATCGCGCGCTCGCCGACGCCGACCTGCTCTGGCAGTTCTGGCAGAAGATTCACGCGCTCTATTCGCAGGATCTCGTCGACGCAGCCATCAAAACGCTCGTGCGCCGCGCGAGCTTGCCCGCCGCGCTGCCCGAAGGCGCGCTCGATGCGTTGCCGTCGGCGCCCGGCGTCTATCTCTTTCACGGCGACGACGACGTGCCGCTCTATGTCGGCAAGAGCATCAACCTGAAACAACGCGTTGCGGCGCATTTTTCGGGCGATCACAGGCTTCAGAAGGACTTGTCGATCTCGCAGGCGATCCGTCGCATCGAATGCCGCGAGACGGTCGGAGAGCTCGGCGCGCTGCTGCTCGAAGCGAAGCTCGTGAAGGAGCTGAAGCCGACGCACAATCGCTTGCTCAAAGGCGCATCGGCAACGTGTGCGTGGCAGTGGCTACCGGGCGCGCACGCGCCGACGCTCGTGAAGGCGAACAACCGCGATCTGTCGCGCGAGGAACATCTCTTCGGCGTGTTCGCGTCGCGCGCGAAAGCGCATGCGTTCATGCGCCATCTGGCGGATGAACACAATCTCTGTCACGCGACGCTCGGCCTCGAAAAAGCGCCGCTTTCGCCGGGGCGCGGCTGCTTCGGCTATCAGGTGAAACGCTGCCTCGGGTCGTGTGCGGGAATCGAAACGCTCGCGGATCACGCCTCGCGTGCGCTCGATGCGCTCGAAGGCGCGCGCCTCGTGAAATGGCCGCACGAAGGGCCGATCGCCGTCTGCGAGCGCGATGAAGCATCGGGTCGCGAAGCGTGGCACGTAATCGATCGATGGTGCTATATCGGCACATGCGCGACACGCGACGGCATCGCGCCGTTGCTCGCCGACGCACCCGACCTACGCCCGTTCGACT
The DNA here is from genome assembly GCF_023630765.1 of Caballeronia sp. ATUFL_F2_KS9A. Taxonomy (NCBI): domain Bacteria; kingdom Pseudomonadati; phylum Pseudomonadota; class Betaproteobacteria; order Burkholderiales; family Burkholderiaceae; genus Caballeronia; species Caballeronia sp. ATUFL_F2_KS9A. The sequence goes on from NZ_JALQEK010000030.1 coordinate 148,445, forward strand.
CCGATGTGTACAGCCTGATCGCGAAGCGCCTCGCGCCGGAACAACTGCAATGGATCGCATGCGATGCGCGGCCTGCGTTCCAACTCGTCGTACAGGACGCGCCCGCGCGCGCCGCCGTCACACAGCAGACGAAACGCGCGACGACGAAGCGCCGCGCACCCGCCGACGACCAGTTCGCGCTGATGCTTTAAGCGATGCCGCCGTTCGCGCGCAGCACCTGGCCGTTGACCCAGCCCGCATCGGGCCCGACGAGAAACGCGACGATCGAGGCGATATCGTCCGGCTGACCGAGACGTTCGAGTGGCGGCATCTTCGAGAACGTGGCGATCTGCTCGTCGGTCTTGCCCTCGAGGAACAGCGACGTCGCCACCGGTCCGGGCGCGACCGCATTCACCGTGATGCCGCGTCCGCGCAACTCCTTCGCGAACACATGCGTGAACGATTCGACCGCCGACTTCGTCGCGTTGTAGATCGCGTAGCCCGGCATGTTGAGCGCGAGCGTCGTGCTCGAAAAGTTCACGATGCGCCCGCCGCCCTTCATGCGCGCCGCCGCTTCGCGCAGCGTGTTGAACGTGCCGCGCACGTTGATATCGAACGTCTGGTCGTAAAGCGCATCGCTCGTGTCGGCGAGCGGCGCGGTCTTCAGAACGCCCGCGTTGTTGACGAGCGCATCGACTTTGCCGAGCTGCGCTTCGACGGTCTCGAACATGTCGCGCACGTCGTCGGCTTTGGCGACATCCGCTTTTACCGCGATCGCCGTGCTTCCCGCTTCGCGCAATTGCACGACGAGCGCATCCGCTTCCTTCGCGCTCGACGCATAGTTCACCGCGACCGCGAAGCCGTCGCGTGCAAGACGCCGCGCGATCTCGGCGCCGATGCCGCGCGACGCGCCCGTGACGATCGCCACGCGTTTCGATTGGGTCTGACTCATGATGGGCTCCTCAAAGTGGCTGTTCGATGAGCAGCATGATGAATCATTCCGTTTTCGCGATCATCGTGCGTGGATTAGTATCATCGTTCCAGTAGCTTTAACAATTCACCGCCCATTCGCCATGGATCGATTCCAGGAAATGCAGGTCTTCGTGCGTATCGCGGAGCGGCACAGCTTCACGCAAGCGGCCGACGATCTGCAGATACCGCGCGCCACCGTCACTAATCTGATGAAGCGCATGGAAGAGCGGCTCGGCGCGCGCCTGCTCGAACGCACGACGCGCACGGTGCGCCTCACGCCCGATGGCGAAGAGCACTATCGGCGTTGCGTGCGTCTCATCGCCGATCTGGAAGAAGCGGAAGGCTCGTTCAAGCACGCGGAGCCGAAGGGTTTGTTGCGCGTGAATCTGCAAGGCACGCTCGCGCGGCATTTCATCATGCCGGGACTGCCCGCGTTTCTCGAGCGTCATGCGCAGATCGAACTGCATATCGGCGAGGACGACAGGCTCGTCGATCTCGTGCGCGAAGGCGTCGATTGCGTGCTGCGCGCGGGCATGTTGCAGGATTCGTCGATGATCGGCCGGCGCGTCGCGCTGCTCGAACAAGTCACCGTGGCGAGTCCCGCGTATCTCGCGCGTGAAGGCACGCCGGATGATCTCGAAGCGCTTGCATCGCATCGCGCGGTGAACTTCGTATCGAGCGCGACGGGTCGCGCATTGCCGCTGGAGTTCAGCGTCGACGGGCGTATCGAGACCATCGAATTGCAGGCGTCGGTTTCGGTGTCGGGCGTCGAACTCTATACGCAAGCCGCACTCGCCGGACTCGGCATCGTGCAGGTGCCGCGCTATCACGTCGACGATGCTTTGAACAATGGCCGTCTGCGACTCGTGCTTCCCAACCTTCCGCCACCACCGATGCCGATCTCCGTGCTGTATCCGCATAACCGGCAGCTCTCCGCGCGCGTACGGGTTTTCGCGGATTGGTTGAGCGAGATCTTCGCGCCTTTCAACGCGCGCGCGTCATAAGGAAAGCAAAAGCAAGGAACGCAAAAGCAAAAGAGGCCAGCATCCCGATGAAGGGAAGCTGGCCTCTTGTTCGACGCGCTTCGATTTCGCCAACGAAACCGAAGCCGTGATGCCGGCGAAAGAGACTTAAGCCGCTGCGTCCTTCAGCTTCTTCAGCGCGCGCGCCTTGATGCGAACGCTTGCCGGCTTGGCCGGGAACCAGCGCTCCTCGCCCGTGAACGGGTCCTTGCCGAAGCGCTTCTTCTTCGCGGCCACGGCTTGCGCGGTGATCTTCAGCAGGCCCGACAGCGTGAATTCGCCAGCGCCCTTCTTGTGGATCGAACCGAGGATGGTGTCTTCCAGCGCGACCAGCACGGCCTTCACCGCTTTCACGTCGACAGCGGCGCGATCTGCGAGATGCGTTGCGAGCGATGCCTTCGTGAACGTGTCCTTGATCGGCGTGGGAGCGCCGCTCGTGGTCTTCTTCGCGGCTACTTTCTTCGCGGCAACTTTCGGTGCTGCTGCTTTCTTCACCGGTGCGGCAGCGGTCTTCGCCGTGGCCTTCTTGGCCGGGGCTTTCTTGGCAGCGGTTTTAGCGGAAGTCGGCATGTTTCTCCTACCTGTTTTTGGTCAGTGATATTCGAATACGTTCGCACCGATGCGTTCGTATCACGCCGGATTCTACATAGGCCAAGCGAGTTCGTGCGAGTCTTTTGCGCTTTTATATCGTTTTTATAGGGGTTTTTCGTGGCGTCGCGCTGACACGCAAGTCATGGAGCCGCGTTTACATCGCATACGTCGCGCGCTTTATCGCTGCATCGACGATGCAAATGCGCGATGCGCGATATGCGCGATGAGCGGATAGTGATCCGATGCGATACGCGAAAGCGGCGTGCGATGCACATCGACACGCATGAGACGTTCGCCCGGATGCACCCAGATGCGATCGAGCGCGAAGAGCGGATAGCGCGTCGGAAAGGTGCGCAACGCACTCGCGCGATGAAAGTGCGTGACGAGCCGCCGCAACGTGCGGCCATAGACGAACCATTCGTTCAGATCGCCGAGCAGGATCACGGGCAGCGCGGGCGTATCGAAGCTTTGCAGCACTTGCTCCACTTGCGCGCGCCTTTCGCTCGATGCAAGCCCGAGATGCGTCGCGACCACACGCCAGAGTTCGCCGCCGCAATCGATATCGGCATCGAGCGCGCCGCGCGGCTCGCGGCTCCTGAACGAAAGATCGAGCGTGCGGACCGCGCGCACCGGATAGCGCGTGAGCACTGCGTTGCCGTAACGCCGTTCGGGCGTGTCGAGCGTCGGGCCCGCGACCGCGTTCAGGTTCGTCATGCGTTGCAGCACGTCGAGCACATCGGGCGCGCCGCTGCCGCCGAGCGGCACTTCCTGCAGCGCGAAGATGTCCGCATCGATCTCGGCGAGCACTGCGCCGATGCGTTCCGGCGCGAACTTGCCGTCGATGCCTATCGCGCCATGCAAGTTGTATGTGGCGATGCGCAGCTCGCGTGCGCGCGCGTCCTTCATATATTCGCGTTCGATGACGGTCTCGTGCATCAGCGTCATGAGTTGACCTCGTCGGGGCGCTCGTTTTTCGTCGACGATTCGCGCGGCATCGTGCCGTTCTCGCGCAGTTCGCTCGCGCGTTTGGCTTCGTCGCTGGCGCGCGATTTGTCCGCATCGCTCGGTGCGCCTTCGTGCGCGTCGTGACGATTCTTGCCGCCGAGAAAGCGCTGCAGCAGCAGCGACGCGCCGATCAGCGCCGCGCCGATGCCGATCAGCACCGCGAACGAGCCGACCGTCGGCCGATGCAGCGACGCGACGAACTGATGCGCGAACGCGACCGTCAGAAAGATGCCGGGGCCCATGCCGAGCATCGTGCCGATCATGAAGTCGCGCATGCGGATATGCGATGCGCCCGCCACGAGATTGACGATCGCAAATGGTGCAACGGGCAAGATCCGCAACACGACGACCGCGACGATGCCGCGCTTCGCCACGCGTTCGGACAGCCGGTTGACGCGCGCGCCCGCGAGCTTGCGGACCGCGTCACGGCCGAGCCAATTGCCAAGGGAATACGATATCGCCGCTGCAATCGTCGTGCCGATGAACGCATAAGCCGCGCCCCAGGACGCGCCGAAAACGATGCCCGTCGTCGCGATCAGCAACGTGATCGGCACGGCCATGACGGCCGCGATGACATAGCCGAGCACGATCCAGACCGGCGCGAGCGGCAGCGAATCGATATGGCGCGTCGCGTTCGTGAGCGACTTCAGGTTCACGTAATCGCCGAGCGGCGTCCAGTGCCACAGACCCGCGACGACCACGACCATCAGCGCGAACATGCCGAGCAGCGCGAAGCGGCCGATGAGCGGACGCGTCTTTTCCGCAGGCACGAACTGATCGACGAGTTCGTCGGCGGCGATCGGCGTTTCGGGATCGATCAGCGCCTCGGGCGGAATCAGCTGGTCGAGCTCCGTCGACACTTGCGGATCGAGCGGCACCATCGTGCGATGTTCGTCGCGGTCGCGCAACAGCGCCTGAATTCCCGCATTCGTGCCGTTGCGCGCCTCTCGTTCGCGCACCACATCCGCGATATCGCAACCGAGATGCTCGGCGAGCAGCGTGTCGCGCATCGTCGCGATCGCGCGGCGGATACGCGCATCCGCGCCCGCATCGATCGAGACGTTGCATTCGCTGTCGAGGACCATCGAGCGATTGTTCAGATTGGCCGAACCGACGATCAGCAATTCGTCGTCGACGATCATCAGCTTGCTGTGCACGTTGACGATCGCGTCGCCGAGCTTCGGCACGCTCGGGCACAGCAGCCGATAACGTCCATGCGCGTCGGCGTTTTTCAGAAGCCTGTGCAGGCGCGCGCGCAGCACGCCCATCGTCACTTCCTGAAGCCAGCCGCTCTGATTGCGCGGCACGACGATCGTGAGATCGGGTCCGTCCTCGCGAGCGAGCGAATCCGCGAGCGCCGCGCCGATCGTCCCCGAAGTGAAGTACTGGTTCTCGATATAGATGCTGCGCCGCGCCCGCGCGATGGCGTCGAGATACTGCGTGCGAATCTGCTGCACCGGTTCGCGGCCGAGATAATCCGGCTCGGTGAGCGAGATGGCGATATCGACATCTTCGAGATCGACGCGTCGCGAAGGCGGCCACGGATCGTTCTGCAGCGTCGCGCGATGCGCGCGAATCGCGAGGCGCTTGCCGCATGCGCGGGCCCATCGTTCGCGTGCGAGCTGGCCGATTTCGCGCGCGGCGTCGCCATCGAACATCGTGTGGACGTCGTGAAACGGCTGATATGCCGCGCCGTTCGCATCGCGGCGCAGCGGCTCGTCGGGCGCGTGCGCGGACGTGTCCCAGCGCGAGCGCGTGAGATCGAGTCCGCCGACGAATGCCACGCGATCATCGATCACGACGATCTTCTGATGCTGCGATCCGCCGAGCGGATGCTTGCCGTCCATCTGGAACGCGATGCGCCGGTGCGTGCGCCAGCCCATCTTGTAGACGGGCAGCCATTCGCGCTCGAATGCGTAGAGCATCGCGAAATCCCAAGCGAGAATGTAGATGCGCAACCGCCGCTTGTCGCCCGCGAGCGCGTGCAGAAAATCGCCGAGCGCTTCGGGATAGCCGTCGTCCGCGCCTTCGGGCGTGAGCTTCATGCGGCTATCGATATCCCAGCCGAGGATGAACACCGTGCGCTCCGCGCGCGTGAGCGCCTCGCGCAGCACGCGGAAATAATCGGCGCCATCGATGAGCAGACTGAAGCGATCTGCGTGACGCACGCTCGCGCAATTGCGCCCTGGCTGAAAAAACGGCTCGTCGTTTGCGTGGTTCATGTGCCTCTGTGTGCCTCTGCATACCCCGCGACGGGCTTCGCGGCGAAATAACTTTCGTTTTGCAAGCCCCATGCCCGCCGCGCCGCGCGATGTTACGCTTCGTTGCACATGCCGATTCCGGAGCGACATGCGCGATGAACGATAACGAAGTCACCAATCAGGACGATGAGCGCGCAGGACTCGTTCCGCTCGCGGCGGCATCGGTGGTCGTGGGGGCGGCGACGGGCGCGATCGGCGTGCTCTTTCGCTTCGCGCTCGAACGCGGCGATATCTGGCGCAACGCGTTCGTCGCGTGGGCGCACGCGGGCCACGATGCGGCGATCGTGCTCGTCGTGCTCGCGGCGACGGCGGCATCCGCGCTCGCCGCATGGCTCGTCGCGCGTTTCGCGCCGATGGCGAGCGGCAGCGGCATTCCACACGTCGAAGCGGTGCTGCGCGGCAGCGTGCCGCCCGCGCCGCTCGTGCTCATCCCGATCAAGTTCGTGGGCGGCGTGCTCGCCATCGGCGCGGGGCTCGCGCTCGGCCGCGAAGGTCCGACCGTGCAGATGGGTGCATCGATCGCACATGCCATCGGCACGTCTTTCAGGCGCAATGCCGGCGATTGCCGTGTACTGCTCGCGGCCGGCGCGGGCGCGGGGCTCGCCACGGCGTTCAATGCGCCGATCGCGGGCGCAGTGTTCGTGCTCGAAGAACTGATGCGCCGTTTCGATACCCGCACGGCGGTCGCGGCGCTCGGCGCATCGGCGAGCGCGATCGCGATGGCGCGTCTGCTGCATGGCGATCTGCCCGACTTTCATCTGCCCGCGCAGCCGTTTCCCGGCTTCGAGATGACCGGCGCGCATCTCGTGCTCGGCCTGTTGCTGGGGCTGCTCGGCGCGCTGTACAGCCGCGTGATTCTCTGGACGCTCGATGTCGCCGACTCGATCGCGCCGCCCGCATCGGTGAAACATGCGACGGCGCGCGCCGCCGTGGTCGGCGCGGCGGTCGGCCTGCTCGCGTGGTTCGCGCCGGCTCTCGCCGGCGGCGGCGATGCGCTCACCGAGCGCGCGCTGCTCGGCGCGGGAACCGTCGCGAGCGTGACGGCGATGTTCGCGTTGCGCTTCGTGCTCGGCCCGGTGTCGTATGCGGCGGGCACGCCAGGCGGCCTTTTCGCGCCGATGCTCGCGCTCGGCGCGCAGACGGGCCTCGTGTTCGGCCGCGTGTGTCTCGACTGGTTTCCCGGCATGGCGAGCCCCGCCGGCGACACCGCCACGTTCGCGGTGGTCGGCATGGCGGCGTTCTTCGTCGCGGTGGTGCGCGCGCCGGTGACGGGCATCGTGCTCGTCACGGAAATGACGGCGAGCTTCACGCTGCTTCTGCCGATGCTCACCGCCTGCTTCACCGCGATGATCGTGCCGATGCTCCTGCGCGTGCCGCCGATCTACGATTCGCTCGGCGAACGCGCGGCGCGGCATCGCTGACGCGGACGCTGCATGCGTCGAGCCGTTGCGGTAGTCTCGTCGATGGACTTCATCCACGAGGACACGCAATGGAATATCGACATCTCGGTGCTTCGGGCTTCAAGGTTCCCGTCCTGAGCTTCGGCACCGGCACTTTCGGCGGCAAGGGCGAACTCTTTCAGGCGTGGGGCGAGACCGACGTGAGCGAAGCGCGCAAGCTCGTCGACATCTGCCTCGACGCGGGCGTGACGATGTTCGACACCGCCGACATCTACTCGCGCGGCACGTCGGAATCGATACTCGGCGAGGCGCTCAAGGGCCGGCGCGACAAGGTCATCGTCTCGACCAAGGCGACCTTCCGCTTCGACGACAACGACCCGAACGCCGTCGGTTCGTCGCGCTTTCATCTCATCAAGGCCGTGAACGGGGCACTGGAACGCCTGCAAACGGATTACATCGACGTGTTCCAGTTGCATGGCTTCGATGCGAAAACGCCCGTCGAAGAGACGCTTTCCACGCTCGACGATCTCGTGCGCGCCGGAAAAATCCGCTATACGGGCGTGTCGAATTTCTCGGGCTGGCATTTGCAGAAATCGCTCGATGTGGCCGACCGTTACGGCTATCCGCGCTATGTCGCGAATCAGACTTACTACTCGCTGATCGGCCGCGATTACGAATGGGAGCTGATGCCGCTCGGCATCGATCAGGGCGTCGGCGCGATCGTCTGGAGCCCGCTCGGCTGGGGACGCCTCACCGGCAAGATTCGGCGCGGCCAGCCGCTGCCCGCGACGAGCCGTCTGCACAAAACCGCCGACATGGGGCCGCCGGTGCCGGACGAATATCTGTACCGCGTCGTCGATGCGCTCGACGCCATCGCCGAGGAAACCGGCAAGACCGTGCCGCAGATCGCGCTCAACTGGCTGCTGCAGCGCCCCACGGTCGCGACCGTGCTGATCGGCGCGCGCAACGAGGAGCAACTGCGGCAGAACCTCGGCGCGGTCGGCTGGAACCTCACGGCGGAACAGGTGAAGAAGCTCGATGAGGCGAGCGCGGTGCGGCCCGCGTATCCGTACTGGCATCAACAGGGATTCGCGGAACGCAATCCGTTCCCCGTGTAAGGAGGTTGGGCTGGGCGCGACGGCGCGTCGCGTCCGGACACCGTACAGGAAGTCACCTGACAATCTGTACCGGTACTGTACCGGACACCTTCCGTACACTTGGCGCTCATCGAATCCTTCATTGCGGAGCGCGCCATGCCCACCGAACTTCTGAACGCCCTTCCAGCCGCCGCGCTGTTCGCGCTGGTGACGACCATCACGCCCGGTCCCAACAACACGATGCTGCTCGCCTCGGGCGTCAATTTCGGGTTGAGGCGCACGCTGCCGCACATGCTCGGCATCAGCGCGGGCATGGCGATCCTGATGATCGCGGTCGGCCTCGGGCTCGCGCAGGCGTTCGAGCGTCTGCCGATCCTCTATACGGTGCTGGAAGCGGCGAGCGTCGCGTATCTGCTGTATCTGGCGTGGAAGATCGGCACGTCGTCGTCGGTGCAGATGCGCGACAGCAAGGCGCGCCCGATGCGCTTTCACGAAGCGATCGCGTTCCAGTGGATCAATCCCAAAGCGTGGATGATGGTGCTCACCGCCGCGAGCACGATCCACCTGCACGCGAGTCTTTCGCTGAACGCCGCGCTGATGGCCGTCGTGCTCGTCGTGATCGGCTTGCCGTGCATCACGATGTGGGCCGCGTTCGGCACGTCGCTGCGCCGCTTTCTCGCGGATCCGCGCCGGTTGCGCATGTTCAACATCACGATGGCCGTCTTGCTCGTGTTGTCGCTGTATCCGATCGTCGCCCATTTTTTCGCTTGATGCGCGATCCGAAACATGCGCGTCGTCTTTGCCTCGACGCGCGTCCCGGTGCATACTGGCCTTACGCGCCGGCACGCAAAATCTGCCGTCCTGCTTGCAAGATTGGGACTGCGTTTCTTTATCGTCAGCACGGTCTGTTCACCTTTCCGCCCGAACGATCCTCAACTGATCCTTAAGCGATCCTTTAAGGCGGACTATTCAGCCCGGCGCGTACAAGCCTTGCTAGTCCGTTGGTTCGCGCCGAATCGTCGGCGCGGCTTTGAAATCTGTTCAAGGAGTACGCCATGTCTGGAGCCAATCGCCCGTCCGGTCCCGCCACGCGCAAATCCCTCGACCTAGCCGATCAGATCGAACGCGATGAACTGGAGAACAACCTGCCGGATGCGCTCAACAGCGTCGACGACGAAGACGACGACGATGAAACCGACTCCGATCGCACACTAGGCCGTTAGCCTCGACAGCCGGACACATCGCGCGAAGGCAAGCGCGATCCGCGACGCCGCAATGTTCCTTTCATTGCGGCGTTTTTGCATCTCCGGCACGCGGGCGATGCGCTGGGCACGTCCGTTGCTTTGAACGATGCGCGGGAAAACCGATGAGCGAAAGCGGCGGCATCGATCCGCCTGCATATCGACCGATCAACCGATCATCCGATCCACCAAGGAGGGCAACATGCTCCGTTACGCTGTCATCTTCTTCATCATCGCGATCATCGCGGCCGTCTTCGGCTTCGGCGGAATCGCAACGGGCGCGGCGGAAATCGCCAAGATCCTGTTCTTCATCTTTATCGTGATCTTTCTGGCGACCTTGCTGCTCGGCGTGTTCAGGCGATGACGCCATTCACGCAGCACACGCCGTAAAGCAAAACGCGCGGGCTTCGACGAAGGCCGCGCGTTTTTTCGTCAGGTGACGATCACCCGGTTCTTCCCGTCTCTCTTCGCGCGATACAGCGCGAGATCGGCGGCTTCGACGAGCTGCTTCGACGCATCGTCGTGCATCGCCATCTGTATCGCGCCGCCGACGCTGATCGTCACGCGCCCGCTCGACGAACCCGCATGCGGCACGTCCAGCGCCTCGACCGCGATGCGTATTTTCTCGCCGAGCAGACGCAAGCCCGGCGCCGATGTCGAGAGCAGCACGACCGCGAATTCCTCGCCGCCGAAGCGCGCGGCGAGATCGGTCGGACTGGCTAGACTCGATTCGATCGTATGCGCGACGAGCTTCAGCACATCGTCGCCGGCGACGTGGCCATACGTGTCGTTGTACGACTTGAAGTTATCGACATCGATCATCAGAAAGCCGATGGACGCATGCTCGCGAGCGGCGCGCCGCCATTCCGCGTTCAGATAATCGTCGAGACGGCGGCGATTCGACAAACCCGTCAGCCCGTCCGAATGCGTCAGGCGCTGCAATTCCAGATTCGTTTCGAGCAGCTTCTGCTGCGACTGACGCAGCGCGCGATACGCTTCGTCGCGTTGCAGCAGGTTCTGATACGAACGCGAGTGATAGCGCACGCGCGCGACGAGCTCGATGGTATCGGGCAGCTTCACGAGATAGTCGTTCGCGCCCGCCGCGAATGCCGCGCTCTTGATGCGCGGCTCTTCCTTCGTCGAGAGCACGATGATCGGGATATCGCGCGTCGCCGGATGCTCGCGGTACTGACGCACGAGCGTCAGGCCATCGACGCCGGGCATCACGAGATCCTGCAGGATCACCGTCGGCCGCGTTTCCTGCGCGGTGCGCAACGCCTCTTCCGGATTCGCGCAGTAATGCAGATCGACGTTGCGCTCTTCGGCGAGCGCGCGGCGCAACGCTTCCGCGATGATCCCCTGATCGTCGACGAGCAGCACCATCACCGGCAACTCGGCGGCGGGCGGCGCGTTCAATGCGGCGGCGAGCAGATCGGACACGGCGCGCTCGTCCGCGATTGCACGCGAGCCCGCGCGCTCGATGCTCGCCGACGCGGCGGCCGCGGCCCGTTTCGCGCGCTCGGCCAGCGGATCGGGATGAGGAGTTTTCATGAAACGTGTGTCCTTGGTTGATGTGCTTCGCTGAGCTCAGTCGAACGCCTTGGCGATCGCATCCGCGATGCGCGGCAGCGGCAGTATCGACGCCGCCGCGTTGAGCGCGGCCGCCGCCTTCGGCATGCCGTACACCGCGCTCGTCGCCTCGTCCTGCGCAATGGTGTGATAACCCTTCGCGCGCATCGCCTTCAGTCCGATCGCGCCGTCGCGGCCCATGCCGGTCAGCAGCACGCCGACCGCGCGTCCGGTCCAGCGCTCGGTCACGCTCTGAAAGAACACGTCGACGGACGGGCGATACGGCAATTGCTCCGGATGCGCGGTGTAGCCTAGGCGCGTGGCGTCGGCGAAATGCAGATGATCGTTGGTCGCGGCGAGCAGTACTTCGCCGGGCGCGGGCCTGTCGCCTTCACGCGCGATACGCACGGGTAGCGCCGATTGCGCATCGAGCCATTGCGCCATGCCTTCGGCGAACGCGCGATCGACGTGCTGCACGATGACGAGCGCCGCCGCCAAATGCTTCGGCAACGCGCCGAGCAGTGTCGCGAGCGCGGACGGTCCGCCCGCCGATGCGCCTATCGCGACGAGACGATCGCCGCTCTTCATGGCGGGCAAAACGCTCGACGATGCGAGCCGCGCGCCGATCTGATCGATCTTCGCGATCAGCGCCGCCGCACCGCGACGCGCATCGGCGCCGGCGAGCGCGGGCGTATCGACGGCATCGAGCGCGCCCGCGCCCATCGCTTCATAGACGCGCCATGCGTTCGCGCCGACATCGACCGTGACGACGAGAATCGCGCACGGCGAACGCGCCATGATGGTCCGCGACGCCTGCACGCCATCGACATTCGGCATCACGAGATCCATCAGCACGACATCGGGCGTGTGCGCCGCGCAATAGTCGATCGCCTGCTGGCCGTCGTGCGCGATCCACGCGATCTCCAAGTCGGGCCGCGACGCGAGCGCGCGACGCAACGCTTCCACCGCGAGTGCAACATCGTTGACGATGCCGATCTTCATGTCTTCGCCTCGCCGATGAGATCGCGCACGGCATCGATCAACGCCTGATCGTGAAAGCTGCCTTTCGCGAGGTAATAGTCCGCGCCCGCGTCGAGGCCGCGCTGACGATCTTCCGCGCGATCCTTGTACGACACGATCATCACCGGCAGGGCGGCGAGTTGCGCATCGCGCTTGATGAGCGTGACGAGCTCGATGCCATCGAGCCGCGGCATGTCGATATCGGTGATGACGAGATCGAAGTCCGCGCCGCGCACCGCGTTCCAGGCGTCCATGCCATCGACCGCGACGGACACGTCGTAGCCGCGCGACGCGAGCAGCTTGCGTTCGAGTTCGCGCACGGTGAGCGAATCGTCGACGACGAGCACGCGCTTCGCGCTCGCCACGCGCGCACGCGAAGCGCCGGCACCGACGCGCCCGAGCTCGCCGCTGCCGACGAGCTTCTCGACGGAACGCAGCCAGTCGTCGAGATCGGCGATGAGCAGCGGATCGCCGTTCTCCATCAGCGCGCCCGCCGCGATGTTGCGCACCTTGCCGAGGCGCTTGTCGAGCGGTTGCACCACGAGCATCCGCTCGCCGAGAAAGCGATCGACGACGATGCCGTAACTCGCCGCGCCTTGTCCGATGACGACGACGCTGAGCCTTTCGCTCGCGGCTTCGAACGCGGCGGTTTCGAGAATCTGATGCGCGGTGACGAGGCCGATGCGCTTGCCGTCGAAGGAAAAATGCTGCTGGCCTTCGAGCATGTCGATGGCGCTCGCGGGCAGCACCAGCGTGCGCGCGACATGCGCGAGCGGCAGTCCGTAGGGCTCGCCCGCCACTTCGACGATCAGGCTGCGGATCACCGACAACGTCAGCGGCAATTGCAGCGCGATGCGCGTGCCCACATGCGTTTCCTGCGTCACGCGCACGCTGCCGCGCACTTGCCGCACGATGTCCTGCACCGCATCGAGGCCGACGCCGCGGCCGGATACATCGGTGACGGCATCGCGCATCGAAAAGCCGGGCAGCAGCAAAAATTCGAGCAGTTCCGCTTCGGTGAGGCGCGCGGCTGTGTCTTCGCTCGCGAGACGCTTGCGCACGACCGCGCGGCGAAGCGCATCGAGATCGACGCCCGCGCCGTCGTCGGACACGCTGATGAAAAGCGAGCCCGCGCTATGGCGCGCTTCGAGCGTGATCGTGCCGGTTTCGGGCTTGCCGAGCGCGCGGCGCAATGAGGGCGGCTCGATGCCGTGATCGACCGCGTTGCGCAACAGATGCCCGAGCGGCGCGTCGAGCAGATCGAGAATGTCGCGATCGACCTGCGTCGATTCGCCCGCGATGACGAGACGCACGTCGCGGCCGAGTCCGCGCGCGACATCGCGCACCATGCGCGCGAAGCCGCCCGTTGCATCGACGAAGGGACGCATGCGGCACGCGAGCGCTTCGTCGTAGATCTGCTGGGCGAGATGCGTCGAACGCCGGTCGTAGTTTTCCAGTTCAGCCAGACGCTCGCTCAACTGACGATGCGCTTCCGCCGTCAAACGACGCGCTTCGTCGAGCGCGGCGTGTGCGCGTGCATCGAGTTGCGCGGCGTTCGAATCGGTCAGCGATTCGTGCAGGCGTTCGAGCGCGCGGCTCGCATCGTGCTGAACGCGCTTCACGCGCAGCATCGATTGCGAAAACGGCTTCAGCCAGCGCGATTCGACGAGCGATTCGCCCGAATGACTCAGCAGGCGATCGAGCGTGTCCGCGCGCATGCGCAACATGCGAGCTTCGTTCGTGCGCGATGGTGCCTGAATTGGCTCGGACGGTTTCGTCGGTGTAAGTTCGCGTTGGGATGTTGCGCCGTCCATATGCGCGCTGAGGCCATCCACGAACGCATCGACTTCGCGTTCGAGCGCGGTCTGTGCATCGATATCGCGCGCCTCGCCGATCTGCACGATCAGATCGACACCGCGCAACAGCATGTCGATGTAACCCGCATCGAGCACGATGCGCCCTTCCTGCGCTGCGACGAAACAATCTTCCATCACATGCGCGAGCGTCACGCCGACCGGCACGCCAACGACACGCGCCGCGCCCTTCAGCGAATGCGCGGCGCGCATGCTCGCTTCGAGCGTGACGGGATCGCGCGGCGCACGTTCGAGCGCGATGAGGCCATCGGAAAGAATCTGCGCCTGCCCGCGCGCTTCTTCCTGAAAGAGGTCGAGCAGCGACGAACCTCCCGCATCGATGCTCGTCATGTGAGACTCCGGTTCAGGCTGTCGATGAGTCGATCGGCGTCGAGCAGGCCGACGGTTGCGTGCCTGAACGCGGCCACCGCATGCGCGTTCGACGACAGGCGCTGGGCGAGCGTCGCGGGCACCGGCTGAAGCTGCGCCTGCGTGAAGCGATGCACGCCGTCGACGGCATCGACGGGAAAAGCGAACGGTCCTTCGTGATCGCCATTGCCGCACTGCATGACGATGAGACGCCCGAGTTCGCGGGCATCGAGCGATACGTTTTTTGCAGCGCTTTCGTCCGCTTCGATGCCGAACAGCCGCGCCAGCGAAGCGCACACGATCAATCTGCCGCGCACGTTCACGACGCCCAGCACCGCGCGATTGCGCCGATGCGGCAGCGAGTGCACCGGGCGCAATTGCGCCACTTGCGCGCAGAGGTTCGTCGGCAAGCCGAGCCATTCGCCGCCGATGCGAAACACGAGACATGAGAGCGTATCGGTTTGCTTGTCGCCTCGTTCGACGACCGCCGAAGCGACGATCGACGTACGCGCTTCCACGCGATCCAGCACGCGCGCTGCCGCTTCATCGTGAACCGGGCAATTGCGGCAATGCACGTAGCGTTCGAGCTTCGGGCATGACGCATCGCCGCGCACGCCGATGCGGTTCCAGCAATCGTCGATATCGTTCGTGACGCCGATGTCGCGTGCGTTCATCGCGCGCGCTCCGTCACGCGTTGCGCACGCGCGAGCAGCAGACGCGCGCCGCTTTCATCGCCGTCGAGCGAGAGACACGCGGCGAGATGCGTGAGCGCCTCGCGATGCGCGGGATCGAGATACAACGCACGACGATAATGCCCGCGCGATGCCTGATGCTCGCCACGCGCATCGGCGATCACGCCAAGCAGATAGTACGCATCCGCGTTCGACGGATGCGCGTCGAGATACGCGTGCGCGGCATTCGCCGCGGTGTCGAGCTGGCCGGCATCGGCGAGTTGACGCGCGTGCGCAAGACTTGCCGGCGGCGCGGGTTCGGCGGGCGGCTTCGCAACCGGCATCGCACGAACGACGGTCGGCGCACTCGCCCATGCGGGCAACACGAACGCGGGCTTCATCGGCTTCGCGATGATCTGCGGACTCGGCCATGCACCATCGAACACGTTCGCGCGCTCGCGCTCGGGCCGATTGAACGCGAAGGCGAGCGGAATGTTCGCGGAACTCATGCCCTCGCGCATCAGAAGACCCGTCTCCGCCGGACCGACGAACAGCGTGCCGCCTTCTGCGAGCAAGCCATCGAGCACGCGCAGAACGGCGCGCTGCGTATCGCGATCGAAATAGATCAGCACGTTGCGGCACAGAATGAAATCGAAGCGCTCGAACGCATGCGTATCGAGTTGCAGCAGATTCGCTTGCGAGAAGCGCACGCTCTGTGCGACGGCGGGATCGAGCTGCCAGCCGCCATCGGTCGCGCGGAAATGACGGTCGCGAAAACCGAGCGCGCGTCCGCGAAACGCGTTGCGCCCGTAATGCGCGCGGCGCGCCATGGCGAGCGCGCGTTCGCTCACGTCGATCGCGTCGATGGTGAAGCGCTCCGCAGCGATGCCCGCTTCGATCAGCGCCATCGCGACGGTATAGGCTTCCTCGCCGGTCGAGCACGGCGCGCTCAGCACGCGCAGCGGCTTCGCGGGCCGTTCATGCAGACGCACGCGCGCAAGTCGCGCGAGGGCGGCGAACGCTTCGGGATCGCGGAAGAACCACGTCTCCGGCACGACCACCGCTTCGATCAACTCCTGCATGCGCGCGCCGTCCTGCATCACCGCGCGATAGTAATCGTCGAGCGTGCCGCCTTGCTCGTCGCGCCACAGGTGGAAGCGTTCGCGCACCGCGCGCGATACGGCGTTCGCGCCGATCGATTCGGCATCGAGGCCGATCGTGCGATGCAACAGCTCAATGAAGCGGCCGACGCCGAATGCTTCGTCCGCGAAGGCGCTCGGCAGCGCGCTCATGCTTCGCTCCCGGCGAAGAGCAGCGTCTGCACGTCATCGGGCAACAGATGCTCGATGCGAACCCATTGCAGCAGGCCTCGCTCGTCACGCGCGAGCGGACCGAGATAGCGCGCGTGCGGCGTGTCGATGCCCGCATCGGTGAACGAAGCGGCATCGAAGGTGACGGTGCGCGTCGCCTGTTCGAGCAGAAGACCGAGCCGATGATGCTTTATCGCGCCGTCGTCGCCGCAACGCGGATACGCGACGAGCGCGAGCCGCGTCGACACTCTCTCGTGCGAGGCACGCGCGAGCGCGAGCGCCGCGAGATCGATAACGGGCACGTTGGCGCCTTCGCAGTCGAGCACGCCCGCGACCCATGCGGGCGCGCCCGGCAGCGTCTTCAGCGGCGCGAGCGGCAGCATGCGCTCGACCTGCGCGCTGTCGAGAAGATAGCGGTCGGCGTCGAGCGTGAACTGGACGAAGAGCATCGCGGCGCGCCTTTAAGCGGCGATTCTGAAGCGCGACACACCCGTGCGCAGACCGTTCGCGACGTGCGTGAGATCGTCGATTGCCTGCGACGACTGGCGCAGCGACTCGGCCGTCTGTTGCGCGGCCTCGGAGAGTTGCGAGAGCGCCTGCGAAATCTGGTCCGCGCCGGTCGCCTGCGTCTGCATGCCTTCGTTGATCATCGAGAAGCGCGGCGCGAGCGTCTGCACCTGATGGATGATCTGCGAAAGCTGTCCGCCTACCTGCTGCACGTCGAGCATGCCGCGGCGCACTTCCTCCGAGAACTTGTCCATGCCCATCACGCCCGCCGCGACCGCCGATTGAATCTCCTTCACCATCTGCTCGATGTCGAACGTCGCGACCGCCGTCTGATCGGCGAGGCGGCGGATTTCCGTCGCGACGACCGCGAAGCCGCGCCCGTACTCGCCCGCCTTTTCCGCTTCGATCGCCGCGTTCAGCGAAAGCAGATTGGTTTGATCCGCAACTTTCGTGATGGTCGCGACGACCTGATTGATGTTGCCCGCCTTCTCGTTGAGGATCGCGAGCTTGCCGTTCACCGAGCCTGCCGCTTGCATCACGAGGCGCATGGTTTCCTCCATGCGCGTAAGCCCCGCCTGACCGGTGCCCGCGAGCGCCGCCGATTGCTCCGCCACGCCCGAGACTTCGTTCATCGTGCGGACGAGATCGCGCGCGGTCGCGAAAATTTCCCGCGACGTCGCGCCGATTTCCGTCGTCGTCGCGGCCGTTTCGCTCGCCGTGGCCTGCTGCTCGCGCGCGGTCGCGGCGATCTCCGATACCGACGTCGTCACCTGCACGGCCGATTTCTGCGCCTGGCCGACGAGGCCCGTGAGTTCATCGGTCATGCGGTTGAAGCCCGCCTCCAGCGTGCCGAACTCGTCGCGGCGCGCGAGCGCGAGGCGCTGCGTGAGATCGCCGGTACGCATCTTGTCGACGACGTCGACCATGCGCAGCATCGGCACCGTCAGCGCCTTCATCAGCATGAAGCCGAGCACCGCCGCCGCCCCGATCGCCACGACCATGATGACGATCAGCGTCGTTTCCGATTTCTGCACCGAGCCGCGAATGCTTTGCACCGATTTCGCGTTGAAGACTTCGTTATGCTCGACGAGCGCGCGCGTCGCGGCCTGACCCGCTTCCCACGCCGGCGTGAGACGCGTATTGAAGGTCGCGACGGCCGCGTCCTTCGCACTCGCGAGCTCTCGCAGCGTCTGATCCTGTACCGGAAGGTAGAGGTCGCGCTGGCGCTTGAATTCGTTGAAGAGGCGACGGTCGTCTTCTTCGAAGATGGTCGGCGCGTACGTTTCCAGCAGCTTGTCGATGCTCGCCCGCGTTTCGGCGAGATGCTGCGTGTCGCGGCGTATCTGCTCTTCGTCGCGGTCGATGAAGACGAGCCGCTGCGTCAGCGTGTAGTTCTCGATCCAGGCCGCGCGCAGGTCGTTGGAGACCGAGAAGCCGATCATCGAATCGTCTTCGAGGCTCTTTGCTTCGCGATCGATTCCGCCGAGCAGCGTGTATGACAATGCGGCCATGACGAGCATCAGGGTAAGGATGATGCCGAAGCTCGCCAGAATGCGATGCCGGATGGACAGTTGCTTCACGCGTTTGAGCCCTATAACTGGAAAAGGACGACCGCGCGCCGCGCGAGAAACGCGAGGCGTCGCGGATGCAGATGGATTTCCGCGCGTGAAAGACGCGCTGCCACACCGTGTTAACGGCCGATTGTGGCTGCGCTTGAATCCGGTGTGTCGAGATGAATCATTTCACCGTGTTTCAGCACGGTGAACGCGTCCGCGGGCAGGCCGGCGCGGCGCACGGCTTCGGCCAGACGGCGCGGCGGCTCGTCGAGCGGTTCGTCGGTCAGCTCGAACGAACCCCAGTGAATGCCGATCGCCTTTTTCGCATGTACGTCCTGGAAGATGCGCACGGCTTCTTCGGGATCGACGTGCTGCGCCTGCATGAACCAGCGCGGATCGTACGCGCCGATCGGAATGAGCGCGAGATCGAAGCCGCCGAAACGCGCGGCGATATCGCGGAAGTCCGGCGAGTAGCCCGTATCGCCCGCGAAGTAAAACGAATACGGACGCGCCGCGCCTGCCGGCGTTTTCACCACCCAGCCGCCCCACAGCGTTTCCGCGCGGTCGAATGGCGTGCGCGCGGACCAGTGCTGGCTCGGCACGAACCAGATATCGAGGCCGGCCGCGTGCGTTTCGTCGCTCCAATCGAGCTCTTCCACATTCGTTATGCCGATATCGTTCATCCACTGTTCGATGCCGAGCGGCACGAGAAAGCGCGGCGGCCCGCCCGCCTGACGGTTGAGCGCTTCGACGCTCGGCTTGTCGAGGTGATCGTAGTGATTGTGCGAGATCAGCACGATGTCGATATGCGGCAGCTCGTCGAGCGTAAGGCCGGGCGGCGTCTTGCGCTTCGGGCCGATGAACGAGAACGGCGACGCGCGTTCCGAGAACACCGGATCGGTGAGGATGTTCACGCCGTCGATCTGCACGAGCGCGCTTGCATGACCGATCCAGGTGAGCGTGTCGGCGGTGCGGTTGGCCTTGAGCCACGCGATGTCGGGATGCGCCATCGGAAAGTGATAGCCGTTCGCCGGTGGCTTCGGCAAGCCTTGCTTAAAGCGCTCCCAGCGCCACTTCAGGAACGATTCGCGCGGCAAGGTTCCATAGTTGTTCTCGTAGCCCGACGAAGTGCGTTTTGCGTGATGCAGCGGCTGCGGCTCGTGCGATGCAGCTTCCTGGCTGCGCGCCGGCGTGCCTGACGCGCAACCCGCGAGCAACGCGAGCGCGCACAACGCGACATGAGGACGTCGCGCGAACACATCGGACCAAAAAGCGAAGAAGAGATGCATGTTTTGACGCAGTGCGCGCATCGCGGGCAGTCGATTGTACGGAATGCATGGAGAGCACGCTGTGCGCGCTCTGGTCAGATCATCGGAAAATTGCGTTGCGCCTCGTCCCGCAAGGCCGGGCCAGATAATTCATCGCTAGAAGCCGGAGTCGGCCCGCTTCTTGCGTTCAACTGCCCCAGCGCCGAAACAAGGCGTTTTCGAAATCCAATCGCGGCGCGTGCTGCTTTTTCGATGCGGACATCGCATCCCAGCACGCAGCAGGCCGGTGCCAGAGACGGGGGCGTCATGAGTGGCAGTCAAAGAAGAAACGCAACAAACACGTTCAACCCGCAATTGCATACGATGCACGCCATGCTGGTGTCCCGCGCGGCATCGCACATCGCGAGCGCGATGCGGCCCGAAGGCCGCGACGAAGCGCTCGCGGAGGGCATTACTGAAGTCATCGCCCATTGTGGAAACGCGGGGCTCGGCCTCTTTCTCGCTGCGGTCTGGCATTGGCTCGATGAACGCGACTACCACGAAGCCGCCGACGCCGTGCAGCACTACATCGAAAGCGGCACGATGCCGACGGTCAAGCCAACGCCGAAAGTGGTGCGGCGTCGCGACGTGCGCGTGACGTAACCATCAGGTAACGCATCGGGTGACGCGTCAGGTGCCGAACCATCCGGCATCGACGTAATAGTCGCGCGCGGTGCAGCGCGCCGCATCGTCGGATGCGAGGAACAGCACCATGCGCGCGATGTGTTCCGGGTCGATCCGCTCATGCAGACATTGCTGCGCAAGCAGCTGCGCCTCGCTCTCCGGCGACTGCCACAACTTCATCTGGCGCGGCGTACGCACCGCGCCGGGAATCACCGTGTTCACGCGAATGCCATGCTCGCCGAGTTCGCGCGCAAGGCCGCGCGTGAGCCCTTCGATCGCGGCCTTCGCGGTCATGTAAAGCGTGAGATCGGGCAGCGCGAGATGCCATGAGATCGAGCCCATGTTCACGATCGCGCCTTGCTTCTGCGCGCGCATGCGCTTCGCGGCCGCCTGCGCGCAGAAGAACTGATGCCGCAGATTCACGGCCATGCGCTCGTCCCAGTACGCAGCGCTCACATCGTCCCAATGATGGCGGTCGTCGCTCGCGGCATTGTTGATCAGCACGTCGATGGAACCGGCTTCGCTCGCAATGGCGTCGAAGGCTTGCTCGATCGCGCCGGCATCGCGCAAATCGCAACGAAGGAACTTCGGCGCATGCCGCTCGCTCGCGAGCGTCTGTTCGAGTTGACGCGAATCGGCCTCGGCGACATCGATGAAAAACACGCGCGCGCCCTGCTGCGCGAACGCCTCGACGATCGCCGCGCCGATGCCGCTGCCGCCGCCCGTCACGACAACACGCTTGCCCGCAAGACTCGGATAGATGGCGTAGGACATGGCGGCTCGCTCAATGTGAATGACGCGGATTGCCGCGCGTTTCGATGACCTTCAGATACAGCGTCGCGGGTTCGAGGCATCCGCCCGTCGACAACTGTCCGACCGTCTGCCGATACAACTCCTGCCACGGCGTCTGCGCAACCGGCGCGGCGAACGACGATTGCGCGCGACGGCTTTCGAGTTCGGCTTCGTCGAGCAGCACGTTCACGCTGCGGGCGTTCAGATCGACACGAATCCGGTCGTTCGTGCGCAGCATCGCAAGACCGCCGCCGATTGCCGCTTCCGGCGACATGTTCAGAATCGACGGACTCGCGGACGTGCCGCTTTGCCGGCCGTCGCCCATGCAGGGCAGCGAATCGATGCCGCGCTTGATGAGCTCGGCGGGCGGCGCCATGTTCACGACCTCCGCACTGCCGGGATACGCAACGGTGCCGCAGCCGCGAATCACGAGAATGCAGTGCTCGTCGATCTCGAGCGACGGATCGTTGATGCGCGCGTGGTAATCCTCGGGACCGTCGAAGACGATCGCGCGCGCTTCGAACGTGTTCTCCGCGCCCGGCTCGCTCAGATAGGTCTTTCTGAACGCATCGCCGACGACCGACATCTTCATGATGGCGCTATCGAAGAAATTGCCCGACAGGACCATGAAACCCGCGCCGTGTTTCAGCGGATCGTCCGCCGTGCGGATGACCTCGTTGTCGGCGGCGGGCGCATCGCTCGCGATCTCGCCGATCGTGCGGCCCGACACCGTCAGACAATCGCGCGCGATGAGTCCGGCCTCGTCGAGTTGCCTAAGGACCGCAGGCACTCCGCCCGAGCGATGAAAACTCTCGCCGAGATACTCACCCGCGGGCATGCAGTTCACGATGAGCGGCACTTGCTCGCCGTGGCGCTGCCAGTCGTCGAGACTCAGTTCGATGCCCATGTGCCGCGCGATCGCGATCAAGTGCGGCGGGCAATTCGTCGATGCACCCAACGCGGATGCAACGACGATCGCGTTAATGAACGCCTCGCGCGTCATGATCTTCGACGGCCTCAACTCTTCACGCACCATGTCGACGATGCGCTTGCCCGTGGCATACGCCATCTGTCCGCGCTCGCGATACGCGGCGGGAATGCTCGCGCACGTCGGCAAGGACATGCCGAGTGCTTCGGCGAGACTGTTCATCGAGAGCGCGGTGCCCATCGTGTTGCAATGTCCGATCGACGGCGACGATGCGGTCGTCAGGCGCATGAAACCTTCGTAATCGATCTCGCCCGCCGCGAGCAGATTGCGCGCGTGCCAGATCACCGTGCCCGAACCGACCCGCTTGCCTTCGTACCAGCCATCGAGCATCGGACCGCCCGAGAGGACGATCGCGGGCATGTCGACGGTGGCGGCCGCCATCAGACATGCGGGCGTGGTCTTGTCGCATCCGGTGGTGAGCACGACGCCATCGAGCGGAAAGCCGTGCAGGATTTCGACGAGACCGAGATATGCGAGATTGCGATCCAGCGCGGCGGTCGGACGCCTGCTCTGCTCCGCGAGCGGATGCACGGGGAACTCCATCGGGATGCCGCCGGCATCGCGAATGCCCGCCTTCGTGCGCGCGGCCAGTTCGATGTGATGGCGATTGCAGGGCGCGAGATCGCTGCCGGTCTGCGCAATGCCGATGATCGGGCGGCCCGATTGCAATTCCTCGCGCGTCAGGCCGTAATTCATGAAGCGCTCGACGTATAGCGCGGTCATGTCGGCGTGCGAGGGATCGTCGAACCACTCCTGGCTGCGCAGGCGCTTGGGATTCTGTTGGGGCATGAGGTGTCTCTCCATCATTCACAGTCGTTCGACGCTGTGTTCATAGTGGTGTTACCGGTAACATCGCGATCAATGTTAGCACGCAATCGCGTTACTGCTTCGGCTTAAGCGCTTTCGCGCGCTATCACGGAATAGGCCACGCGCACGCGCTTGGCCGGCGGTGCAGCAACGCCCTGATCGCGCGCTTCGAGCGCCGCGAGCAAGGTCTCTCCGGTGCGCAGGCCGATGCCGTATGCGTCGACGGAAACCGTCGTGATCGATGGCGTGCAGCATGCGGCAACCTCGAAATTGCCGAAGCCCGCGACGGCGATATCGTCCGGTACGGTGAGGCCGCGCCGGTGACATTCCATTATCGCGCCGAACGCGGACATGTCGCTCACGCACATCACGGCCTGCGTGTCGGGCCATGCTTCGAGCAGTGCGGCCATCGCCGGGCCGCCGTGACTCATCGTGATGGGCGAATCGCCGAGACGGATGATGCGTCGATCGTCGAGGCCGAGCGCCTTCATCTGCGCACGAAAGCCTTTCAGACGATCGAGACCGCGACGGTCGAGCTCGCTCGCCCCGCCCAGGAAGCCGATGCGTTGGTAGCCTGCGTCCGCCAGATACCGCACCATTGCGCGCGCGGCGCTGACGTTGGAAAAACCGACGGCGGCATCGATCGGATCGGAAGGCGAATCCCACATCTCCACGACAGGAACGCCCGAGCGGCGCAACAGCGTGCGCGTCGCTTCGGTGTGACGCGAGCCCGTCAACGCGATGCAGCGCGGCTGATGACGCAGCATCGAGCGCACGAGCCGTTCCTCGCGATCCAGATGGTAGTCCGTGTCGCCGATCAGCAATTGCAGGCCGTGCGGTTCGAGCGACGCGGAAAGACCGCGCACCGTGTCGGAGAAATTCGAGCTCGCAAGCGACGGCACCAGCACCGCAACGAATTCCGAACGGCCGGACGACAACGCGCCGGCAGCGGCATCGGCGACGTAGCCGAGTTCGTCGATAGCTTGCTGCACGCGTTCGCGCGTCGCCAACGCAACGCTATGTCCGGCGAGCACGCGCGATACGGTCATCTTCGACACGCCGGCGAGACGCGCGACGTCGGACATGCGCGGCGGGCCGGCGGAAGGATCGAAGTCTTGCTCGGACATGCGGCGATGGTCCTCAGTCGACGCGGGCCCAGCCGTCTTCACGCTGTTCCAGGATGACATGCAGCTTCGTCTCGCCTGCTTCGCGGTCTGAGGCGGTTACCTCCGGGAAAGCGCGCTTGATGTCGCGATCGTCGGCCCACGGAGCCACGCTCTCCAGCTTGTAGGTGTAGGTAACGTCGGAACGGTGAGCGGTGGGATCGGGCTCGGTCCAGCTCACGACCTTGTCCAGCTTGACGTGCGCGTAACAAAGCATCCAGGCGCGCGGATCGCTCGTCGCGTTCGGATCGCCGGCGGGCCGGTTGGTTTCGACCGCGTACTTTTGCCCTTCGCCCGTAAGGCTGTACGCGAGGCCGTTCTGTTTGGCGTTGGCGTTCGCGGATGTCGGGGCCGCTCGCGCGATGAGCCCGCTCTTTTCGAGCGCAGCGAGTTGTTCGCGCAGCGCGGCAGCCGAATATTCGTTGAGGTCCCGAATGCTATAGGCCGATGGGAACGCGTAGGGGCCGCGGCCGCTGCGATTCAGGCATAGCAAGCCGCGATTCGTTTTCATGTCGGCGGAAATCGCTTCGCCGAGGCTGGACTCGCTTGCATCGTTCTTCTTGCCGCACGCCGCAAAAAGCAGCGTCGCGCTGACGGCGGCAATCAACAGGCTCGTTCTCATATGCGCTCCGGGATGGGTCGGCATGATGGGTACAACCTTTCGATGCCATTCTACCGACTGAAGCAGCGCATCGGAGTTGGAACGGCACCGGAACAGACTTCGTTGATGCAAATGCCGCGCCCCAACGCAAAAACCCCACCTTTTGGGGTGGGGTTTTTGTTTGAAGCATGAGGAGCCTGACGATTACCTACTTTCACACGGGTATCCGCACTATCATCGGCGTGGAGTCGTTTCACGGTCC